>NZ_BAAAKJ010000321.1:31070-41622 GCF_039527695.1 Kitasatospora putterlickiae | reverse complement strand
CGAGGCCCTGGGCCGCTGTCCGGCGTCCGCCGGCCCGGGGGCCCGGGCGCCGCCGCGGCCGTGCCGGAGGCCGAGGTGGCCCGGCGGGTGCTCCTCGGAGTGCAGCACGGCGCGCTGCTCGCCCTTGGCCGAGTCCACCTCGTGCGGCAGGTGGAAGGCCATCAGGGTGCCCGCGACGAACACCAGGAAGGCGCCGCGCAGCGGCCAGCCCGGCCCGATGAGGTGCAGCAGCCCGCCGACGCCGGCCGCGACCATGGTGGCCAGCAGTCCGGCCAGGGTGACCCGGGAGTTCGCCTTCACCAGGGAGAGCCGGGCGGGCAGCAGCCGGGGCACCACCACGCTGCGCACCACCCCGTACGCCTTGGAGGCGACCAGCACGCCGAGCGCCTCCGGGTAGAGCGCGAGACCGCCGCCGGACACCACGCCGGCCATCGTCCAGGCGAGCACCGCGCGGGCCAGCATCGACGTCGCCATCGCGGCCCGGCGGCCGTGCGGCAGGCAGTCCAGCAGCGGGCCGATCACCGGGGCCAGCACGGCGAACGGGGCCATGGTGACCAGCAGGTAGAGCGCCACCCGGCCGCGGGCCTCGCCGGTGGGCACCGAGAAGAAAATGGTGGAGGCGAGCGCCACGGTGATCAGCATGTCGCCGAAGGCGTTCAGCGCGTGCAGTTCGATGAGCTTGGCCAGACCGGACTCGCCGGCGCCCTCGGCGGCGGTGGCCCGGCGGATCCGGCGGCCGGTGCCGTGCACCACCTTGCCGGTGCGGGAGCCGGCCGCGGAGGCGGTGCGGACCAGGAAGTGCCGTCGCGGCTCCTCCGCGTCCGCCGTTTCCTCCGCGTCCGCCGTTTTCGCCGTTTCCGCCGTGGACGCTTCGCCGTCCCCGGGGCCGTCGACGGCGGGCAGTGGCGAGGGGTCCACCGACCGCGGTTCGTCCGCGGAGTGGACCGGAGGCTGCTGTCGCGGCACGGCGTTCGCCTCGTCGGGGCTGCCGGTCTGCGAGGCGCGCAGTGCGTGCTGCGACGGGTTCTCGTCCGCCACAAGCCCATCCTGCCCCAGAATCGGGACGGCAACGCGGGATTCCGCTCCGCGCCGCGCGGCCGACGGCCGGCGTTCCCGTTCAGGACGTTCCGGGGCCACTCCGGGCGCCCCGGACTGTGCCGGGTGGCCGACCGACGGGTAGCCTGCCCAGGGTCCGCCCGAGGGCCCGACCGGCGCCGGCGGACCTGACGAGCGGCGCGGCCGGTATCCGCGGCGGCCCGCGGTCGCGCAGAATGGATGAGGGAACCCGAGCCGCGACGGATACAGGCAACTCGCCGTGGGCGACAGAAGAACTGGGAGAGAATCGACGCCGTGAGTGCTGCGATGCGAAGCCGTACCCCTGATCGGCTCTGTGCCGAGGCCGTCGAACTCGCCCGTCAGGCCGCGGAGGACGCCGTCGGCGCCGAGACCGTCGGAGCGCACCTGGGTGTCCAGGCCGAGGCCGACCGTGTCGTCACCCACACCTTCGAGTGCCTGGACGCGGCCTACCGGGGCTGGCACTGGGCCGTCACCGTGGCCCGCGCCCCGCGTGCGAAGAACGTGACGCTGGACGAGGTCGTGCTGCTGCCCGGCGCCGACGCGATCCTCGCCCCGCAGTGGGTGCCGTGGAGCGAGCGGCTGCGCCCGGGCGACATGGGCCCGGGGGACCTGCTCCCCACCGACGCCGACGACGTGCGCCTGGAGCCGGGCTGGACCGGCGAGGACGAGCCCGCGCCGAACTCCGCGGTGGCCCAGGCCGCGCAGGAGGACGTGCTGGTCTCCGACCCGGACATCCAGCCGGCGCCGGTGCGCGCCCAGATCAGCGCCGTCGCCGACGAGCTGGGCCTGGGCCGCAGCCGGGTGCTGTCCCGGCTCGGCATGCACCTGGCCGCCGACCGCTGGGAGAAGGCGCACGGCCCGCAGTCGCCGATGGCGCAGTCCGCCCCGGCCTCCTGCGTCAGCTGCGGCTTCCTGATCCCGATCGGCGGCACGCTCGGCCAGGCCTTCGGCGTCTGCGGCAACGAGTTCGGCCCGGCCGACGGCCAGATCGTCTCCTTCGCGTACGGCTGCGGCGGGCACTCCGAGGCCGCCGTCATCCCGGCCCCGCCGGCGCCCGCCGAGCTGATCCTGGACGAGCTGGTGGTCGAGCCGATGCCGCTGCACCCGGACCGGCTCTCCGGCTCGGTCGAGCCGGACGCGCCCACCGAGGAGCTCGGCCACTCCTGAGCGCCGGCCCACTCCGGGGGCCCGCCCCACCCGGTGGGTCGGGCCGCCGTCGTTCCGGCCGGGCGCGGCCCTGCGCCGGGGGCGTGTCCGGCGCAGTCCTTCCGGCAGGGAAGAATGCCCCCGTAGGGCACAACAGGGCGGCGGAAGGCGGCAGGTCCAGTGGAACCTCGGATCATCGGCAGCGGCACGGACGAGCACCTCGCGGACCCCTTCGGCTGCGCCGAACTGCGCCGCCGGGTGCTGGACGCCTGGGCCGCCTCCCCGGCCCGGTTCCGGGAGGACGCCAACGCCGAGGAGGAGCTGGCCCTCGGCGGCTACCGCGACCGGCTGGTCGTCGAGCTGGCGCAGAACGCCGCCGACGCGGCCGTCCGCGCCGGGCACGGTCCCGGCCGGCTGCGGCTCACCCTGGCGGACGGCGTCCTGGCCGCCGCGAACACCGGTGCTCCGCTGGACACCGCCGCGGTCGAGTCGCTGTCCACCCTGCGCGCCTCCTCCAAGCGCGGCGAGCGGGACACCACGGTCGGCCGGTTCGGCGTCGGCTTCGCCGCCGTCCTCGCGGTGACCGACGAGCCCGCCGTGCTCGGCGCGGCCGGCGGGGTGCGCTGGTCGCTCGGCGAGGGCCGGGCGCTGGCCGAGGAGCAGCCCGCGCTGGCCGAGGAGCTGCGCCGCCGGGACGGTCACGTCCCGCTGCTGCGCCTGCCGTTCGCCGCCGAGGGCCCGGCGCCGGAGGGGTACGACACGGTGGTGGTGCTGCCGCTGCGCGACGCCGCCGCCGAGGACCTCACCCGCCGGCTGCTGACCGGCATCGACGACGCGCTGCTGCTCACCCTGCCCGGCCTGGCCGAGGTGGTGGTGGAGACCTCGGAGGGCACCCGTACGCTCACCCGGTCGGCCGCCGAACCGCAGCTCGACGGCATCACCGAGGTGACGGTGACGGACGACGCCGGCGGGGGGCTGCGGCGCACCGTCTGGCAGACCGCCGAGGCGGCCGGGGCGCTCGCCGCCGACCTGCTCGCCGACCGGCCCACCGAGGAGCGCGCCCGCCCGTACTGGACGGTGACCTGGGCGGTTCCGGTCTCCGACGAGGGCGCCCCGCAGCGCCCCGCGATCGCCCCGGTGCTGCACGCGCCCACCCCCAGCGACGAGCCGCTCGGCCTGCCCGCGCTGCTGATCGCCTCCTACCCGCTGGACTCCACCCGCCGGCACGTCGCCCCCGGTCCGCTCGCCGACTTCCTCACCGAGCGCGCCGCCGACGCCTACGCCGACCTGCTGCGCGCCCGCGGCGGCGACCTCGGCTCACTCGGCCTGGTGCCCGGCCCGCTCGGCCAGGGCGCGCTGGACAACGCGCTGCGCGCCGCCGTGCTCTCCCGGCTGCCCGGCACGCCCTTCCTGCCGCACCCGGCGCCGGTCGAGGAGGGCACGCCCGCGCTGCGGCCCCGGGACGCCACGCTGCTGGAGGGCGCGGACGGCTCGGTGGTCGAGGCGCTGGCGCCGATCTTCCCCGGCCTGCTGCCGGCCGGTCTGGAACGCCGCACCGAGCTGCGGGTGCTGAACGTGCGCCGGGTCCCGCTCGCCGAGGTGGTCGACCAGCTGGGCGGCCTGGACCGGGAGCCGGCCTGGTGGCGGAACCTCTACGCGGCGCTCGGCGGCGCCGACCCGGAGGCGCTCGGCGCGCTGCCGGTGCCGCTGGCCGACGGGCGGACGGTCACCGGCCCGCGCCGCGTCCTGCTGCCCTCCGACGACGCCGACTGGGCGGCCTTCCCCGGCTACCCCGAGTCGCTGGCCGACGCGCTCGCCGTGCTCGACCTGCGGCTCGCCCACCCGGAGGCCGCCCACCCGCTGCTGGCCAAGCTCGGCGCCGGCGCGGCCACCCCGGCCGGGGTGCTGGACACGCCCGAGGTGCGGGCCGCCGTCGCCCGCTCCTACGAGCTGGCCGAGGACGACCCGGACACCGCCGCCGACCTCGCCGAGGCGGTGCTGTCGCTGGTCAAGGCGGCCGCCCCGGCGCCCGGCGAGCACCCCTGGCTGGCCCGGCTGGCCCTGCTCGACGACGAGGGCGAGCCCGCCCGTGCCGGGGAGCTGCTGCTCCCCGACAGCCCGCTCGCCGAGCTGGCGCGCGAGGACGACGCCGCCTGGGTGGACGACGACCTGCTGGAGCGCTGGGGCCCGGAGGTGCTCGCCGCCACCGGCGTGCCGGCCGAGTTCGTGCTGGTCCGCGCCGAGGACGTGGTGCTCGACCCGGACGACCTGGAGCGGCTCGACCCCACCGCCCCCGCCGACCGGGCGGCCGGCGGCCACCCCACCGGGCTGATCGACGAGGCGCCGGACGGCCTGGCCGACTGGGCCGAGGACGCGCTGGAGGCGCTGCACGCCGACGACGGCGACACCGTGGGCGTCCCGCCGGTCGCCGCCGAGCTGCTCGCCGTCCGCGACCTGGACCTGGTGGACGACGACGCCTGGCCGCAGGCGCTGGCCGCGCTGGCCCGCCCGCCGTACCGGGACGCCGTGGTCACCCCCGTCCGCACCCTGCTGCCGGACGGCTCGTACGCCGACCTGCCGCCGTACACCGCCTGGTGGCTGCGCGACCACCCGGTGCTGGACGGGCGCGAGCCCGCCGGGCTGCGCGCGGCCGGCGCCGATCCGCTGCTGCGCGGCCTGTACGACGAGGCCCGCACCACCCTGGACGAGCAGTTCCTGCACGCGCTGGGGGTGCGCACCACGCTGGCCGCGCTGCTCGCCGAGCCGCACGGGCCGGACGAGGTGCTGGACCGGCTCACCGACCCGGTCGCCGAGGTCGGGCACCGCCAGCTGCACGGCATCCACAGCGCGCTGGCCCGGATCGAGGCGGATCGGATCGAGCCGCTGGACGTGGTGCGGGCGGTGCCGCCGCTGGACCGCGCCACCGGCCGCCGTCCCGACCGCACGGTCGTGGTGGACGCCGCCGACGCGGTCGTCGCGGACGCCCCCGACCTGGTGGAGCTGCTGCACGACCACCCGCTGCTGCCGGTCGCCCCGGCGCTCGCCGCCGACCTCGCCGAGCGGCTGCACGTCTCGCTCGCCAGCGAGGTGGCCGGCGGGCGGGTGCTCTCCCAGGGCTCGCCGCACCGGGTGCCAGCCGTGGTGCGGGAGCTGCTGCCCGGCTGCCCGGTCGCCTACGAGGAGCACGAGGAACTGCTGGTGGTCGGCCCGGACGGCGAGGAGGCCGCGGTGGACTGGCGCTGGGACGGAGCGGCCGGCACCCCGGAGGCGCCGTACGACCCGGAGTCCGCGGAGGAGGCGGACGAGGACGACGAGTTCGAGGTGCCGCCGGTGCCCGGGCTGCTGCACGCCGCCACGCCGGAGGGGCTGGCCGCCGGGCTGGCCTGGTCGGTCGGGCAGTGGCACCGCCGGTTCGAGGTGCTGGCCGCGCTCAGCGAGCCGGACCGCGCCTACGAGCTGTCCGCCGCCCGCGACTTCGAGGGCTGAGCCGGCTTCCGCCGGCTCCCGGGCCTCAGGACCGGGAGCCGGAGCGGGTCCGGCCGCGGGCGATCAGCCGCAGGTAGACCGCGACGGTGGTCACCACCCAGGCGGCGGTCAGCACGCCGATCAGTGCCTTGGTCAGCCGCGGCCCGGGGTGGATCCCGGCGAGCGCGCCGACCCCCGCCATCGCCAGGGCCAGCACTCCGGTGATCAGCAGCCCGCCCAGGAAGGCCGTGAACGCCTCCAACTCCCCACCCCTGCGCGCCATCCGGTACCCCCCGGGATAGTCCTGCCTCGTGGGTCAATCATCGGTCCGGCGGCGCATGATCCGCCAGACCACTTCCAGCACGACCCCGGCGGCGAGCGCGATGACGACGCCGATCCACGGGTCCCGGGTGCCCTCCAGCGAGAGCTGGAAGAAGTCGGAGAGCCACGGCACCGTCAGCACCAGGGCGAACGCCCCGCCCATCGTCCCGATCAGCAGCAGCCGCCACCAGTTGTACGGGCGGGCCACGATCGCCAGCACCCAGATCGCCACCAGGAAGAGCGTCAGGGTGGCCACGCTGGTGTCCGACTTCAGCTCGGTGGCGTGGTTGGCGCGGGCCAGCGCGTACGCGGTGAAGGTGGCCGTCCCCGTGATGAGGCCGCCCGGGATCGCCATCCGCAGCACCCGGCGCACGAAGCCGGTGCGGGCGCGCTCGTTGTTGGGCGCGAGCGCCAGGAAGAAGGCCGGCACGCCGATCGTCAGGGTGGACAGCACGGTGGAGTGCCGGGGCAGGAACGGGTACGGGGAGTGGGTGAAGATCACCAGCAGCGCCAGCAGCACCGAGTAGACCGTTTTGACCAGGAACAACCCGGCCACCCGCTCGATGTTGCCGATCACCCGGCGGCCCTCGGCGACCACCGAGGGCATCACCGCGAAGGAGTTGTTCAGCAGCACGATCTGGGCGACCGCCTTGGTCGCGTCGCTGCCGCTGCCCATCGCCACGCCGATGTCCGCGTCCTTGAGCGCCAGCACGTCGTTGACGCCGTCGCCGGTCATCGCCACGGTGTGGCCGCGCGACTGCAGCGCGCCGACCAGCCGGCGCTTCTGCTGCGGGGTGACGCGGCCGAAGACGGCGGTGCGCTCGGCGGTGTCGGCGAAGGCCTCCGGTTCGGCGGGCAGGGCGCGCGCGTCCACCGGGTGGTCGGCGCCGGGCAGGCCGAGGTGGGTGGCGACCGCGCCGACCGAGACGGCCGCGTCGCCGGAGATCACCTTCGCCTGGACCCGCTGGCCCTCGAAGTAGCGCAGGGTCTCGGCGGCGTCCTCGCGCAGTCGCTGCTGGAGCACCACCAGGGCGAGCGGCCTCAGCCCGGCGGCCGGGTCCGGGGCGTCCAGCGGGACGGGCGTGCGGCCCAGCAGCAGCACCCGCAGGCCCTGGGCGCCCAGCTCGTCGACCTCGGCCAGCGCGGGGTGGCCGGGCGGCAGCAGCACGTCGGGGGCGCCGAGCAGCCAGCTGGCCTCGTCGCCGCGCGGCTCCAGCAGCTGCACGCCGCTCCACTTGCGGGCGGAGGAGAACGGCATCGCCTCGATCACCCGCCAGCCGTCGCCTCGCGCGCCGTCGCCTCGCCCGCCGGCGTCCCGCTGTCCGCCGTCCGGTCGCCCGCCGTCGCCGTAGGCGTCGATGACGGCCTGCATCGACGGGTTGGGGCGGGCGTCGGCGGCGGCCATCACGCCCAGGGCCTGCTTGACGGTCTCCTTGAGGGCGCCGTCGTCGGGCGTACCGCCGTCCTCGGCGCCGATGACGCGCAGGTCGACGACGTCCATGCCGCCCTCGGTGAGGGTGCCGGTCTTGTCCAGGCAGACGGTGTCCACCCGGGCCAGCCCCTCGATCGCGGGCAGCTCCTGCACCAGGCACTGCCGGCGCCCCAGCCGGACCACGCCGATCGCGAAGGCCACCGAGGTCAGCAGCACCAGGCCCTCGGGCACCATCGGCACGATTCCGGCGATCATCCGGCGGACCGCCTCGCGCCAGTCCCGGCCCTCCACCGCCAGCTGGCTGATGATCAGACCGATCGCGGTCGGCACCAGCAGCCAGGTGATGAACCGCAGGATGCTGTCGATGCCGGTGCGCAGCTCCGACCTCACCAGGGTGAACCGGCTGGCCTCCTCGGCCAGCTGCGCCGCGTACGCCTCGCGGCCGACCTTGGTGGCGGTGAACGCGCCCGCGCCGGCCACCACGAAGCTGCCGGACATCACCGGGTCGCCGGGGTGCTTGAGCACCGGGTCCGGCTCGCCGGTGAGCAGCGATTCGTCGATCTCCAGGCCGTCCGCCTCGGTGACCTCGCCGTCGACGATCACCTTGTCGCCGATGCCGAGCAGCACGGTGTCGTCCAGCACGATCGCGCCGACGGCGACCTGCTGGGGGGTGCCGTCCCGGCGCACCTGGGGCCTGGCCTCGCCGATCACCGCGAGGCTGTCCAGGGTCTTCTTGGCGCGCAGCTCCTGGATGATGCCGATCGCCGTGTTGGCGACGATGACCAGGCCGAACAGGCCGTCCTGGAGCGGGCCGACGACCAGGATGATCGCGAACATCACGCCGATGATCGCGTTGAACCGGGTGAAGACGTTGGCCCGGACGATCTCCTTGGCGGAGCGGCTGGAACGGGCCGGGACGTCGTTGACCTGGCCGCGTGCGACCCGTTCGGCCACCTCGGCGGCGGTCAGCCCGCCGCGTCGCCCGGGGAGCACGCCGAGGGGGTGGGCGCCGTCCGGAGTCTCACCGGCGGGCTGTTCCTCGGCGGGCTGCGCAGGCTGCGTCATGGCACCGACTCTACGGGCGCCTTATGTCCGATGCGTGCTACTAAAGGACTATTCAGTCCGACCGGGTGGCCGGGTCCCGGGCCTCGGCCGTGGCGGCGGCCCGGCTGCGCGCGATGGCGTCCCGGCGGGCCCGGCAGTACCAGAGGCCGATCAGTCCGAGTCCGCCGCCGGCCAGGCAGATCCACGGCCAGTTGCCGTGGCCGTGGTCGGAGAGCGTGCCCCAGAAGGGGAGCAGGACCACGAACGCCACGAACCAGAGCACCGTGCCGCCGCCGACGATGGCGACGTCGTTGGCCTCCAGCGGCGGGGGAGAGGGGTGCGGCGGCGTCTTGGGCATGGGCTCTAGGGTACGGTGCGGGCGCACGACCGATCGATTCCGTGCGGGTCTGTCCACGCTTGTTACAGGGGTTATTCGTTCTACGCGCGAAGATAGCGTGCTTGCGATCGGGAACCCATACTTGTCTCTCCGGTCGGTCGCGGCATGCTCAGGACACCGTGCTTCGTGCCCGTCCTACCGGGTCGCCCGGCCACCGTCGTCCCGGGCGGGTCCCCCTCTCCTCCGCCCCCCACAGAGGACGCAGCATGCCCGTGGCCCAGCCGACCACCGAGTCGCCCGAGCCCGCCCAGCCCGACGCGCCGAAGCCCCCGTTCGGCGTGCTGGACCGCTACTTCCGGATCAGCGAGCGCGGCTCCACCCTGCCGCGCGAGATCCGCGGCGGTGTCGCCACCTTCTTCACCATGGCGTACATCCTGGTGCTGAACCCGATCATCCTGGCCAGCGCCACGGACATGACCGGCGCCCACCTGGACAAGGGCCAGCTGGTCACCGCCACCGCGCTCACCGCCGGCCTGACCACCCTGCTCATGGGCGTGATCGGCAACGTTCCGATCGGCCTCGCCGCCGGCCTCGGCGTCAACACCATCGTCGCCCTCCAGCTCGCACCCAAGATGACCTGGCCGGAGGCCATGGGCATGGTCGTGCTGGCCGGCTTCGCGATCATGCTGCTGGTGGCCACCGGCCTGCGCGAGCGGGTCATGAGCGCCGTCCCGCTCGGCCTGCGCAAGGCCATCGCGATCGGCATCGGCCTGTTCATCACCCTGGTCGGCCTGGTCGACTCCGGCTTCGTCAGCCGCATTCCGGACGCCGCCCACACCACCGTCCCGCTCCAGCTCGGCACCGGCGGCCACCTGACCGGCTGGCCCGTCCTGGTCTTCGTGCTCGGCCTGCTGCTCACCCTCGTCCTGCTGGTCCGCAAGGTCCCCGGCGCGATCCTGATCTCCATCGCCGTGATGACCGGTGCCGCCGTGGTGATCGACAAGATCGCCGACATCCCCGCCCTCAGCTGGGGCCTGACCGTTCCGGCCTGGCCGGGCAACCCGGTCGCCACCCCCGACTTCGGCCTGGTCGGCGAGGTCAGCCTGTTCGGCGGCTTCGAGAAGGTCGGCGTCCTCACCGGCGTGCTCTTCGTCTTCACCGTCCTGATGTCCTGCTTCTTCGACGCGATGGGCACCATCCTCGGCGTCGCGGACGAGGCCCACCTGCTGGACGAGAAGGGCGACCTGCCCGGCATCAACAAGGTCCTGATGATCGACGGCATCGCCACCGCGGCGGGCGGCGCCACCTCCTCCTCCGCCAACACCTGCTTCGTCGAGTCCACCGCCGGCGTCGGCGAGGGCGCCCGCACCGGCTTCGCCTCCGTCGTCACCGGCGGCCTCTTCGTGGTGGCACTCTTCCTCACCCCCCTCGCCACCATGGTCCCCGCCCAGGCCGCCACCCCCGCCCTGGTCACCGTCGGCTTCCTGATCCTCGCCAACTCGGTGCGCGACATCGACTGGTCCGACTACACCATCGCGATCCCGGCCTTCCTGACCATCGCGATGATGCCGTTCACGTACTCAATCACCAACGGCATCGGCTTCGGCTTCATCACCTTCTGCGTCCTGCGCCTCGCCACCGGCCGCGGCCGCGAGGTCCCCCTCCCGATGTACGCCGTCTCCGCCGTCTTCGCCTTCTACTACCTGATGCCGGCCCTCGGCCTCCTCTGA
>NZ_BAAAKJ010000321.1:8032-31030 GCF_039527695.1 Kitasatospora putterlickiae | reverse complement strand
GGTCGTACCTGATATCGTTTTCCTGCTGTCGACTGCTGGAGGAACAGCCATGGCGCGAACGGTGATCGACCTCGACGACGACCTCCTGGCCGAGGCGCAGCGCCTCTTCGGCACGACCACCAAGGTCGCCACGGTCAATGCCGCGCTGCTGGAGGCCGTGAAACTGGCCCGGCGGATAGAACTCGCGGATGCCATCGCCAGCGGGGAGTTCGACCTCCTCAGCGAGCCGGGCACGTCGGCGGCGGCGTGACCCGGGAGCGCTTCCTGATCGACAAGTCCGCCTTGGCGCGCTGGGGAAAACCGGCGGTGCGGCCCGTCCTCGACGATCTCTCGCAGCGCGCGCTGCTGGCGGTGAGCGCGGCAGTCGAGATGGAGGTGCTGCACAGTGCCCGGAACGCGGCGGAGGCGGATCGGCTGAGCCATCTGCTCAGGGGGTTCGACTACCTGCCGTGCACGGACGAGGTCTGGGACCGGGCGAAGGACATCCAGCGGCGCGCCCTGTTCCGGGGCAACCATCGCGCCCTGTCGATGGCCGACATGCTGATCGCCGCCACCGCCGAGCGGCACGGGGTCACGGTCCTGCACTACGACGGTGACTACGACATGATCGCGGCCCTGACCGGACAGCCCACTCGCTGGGTCGTGCCTTCGGGGACAGCCGACTGAGTTCCTGCCCAAGCGGTTTGGCTTCCCTCACGAACGGCGTCGGCTTCGGCTTCATCACCTTCTGCGTCCTGCGTGCCCCGCGCTCCTTCACGAGGAGCGCGGGGCCGCTGGCGTCGGTGAGGGACGCCGCTCAGTCCTCGTCGGAGAACGCGTGCGACTCGCGGCTGAAGGGCCGGGGGACGACGGCCAGGCGTTCGGCCGTCCAGAGGTCGTCCCGTTCGTTGAGGCTGAGCCCGCCGTCGCGCCGCAGCAGCCAGATGATCTCGTAGTGGAACTGCAGCACCGCGTCTCCCGGGACACGGTCCAGCAGGCCCGAGACCAGCCGGACGACGTCGTCCTCCTGCTCCGACAGATCGGTGGTCTTGTCCAGCCGGAAGACCACGGACACGGTCGGGGTGACGTGGAGGTCCGCGACCAAGGGGTTCCACGGCTTGGGGTCGGGGGCGAACACCCGGATCCACGTGCCGGACCTGGTGGCGACGCCCTCGGTGAGCAGGCCCTCCGCCCGCGTGGTGGCATCGAAGAGCCTGACGCCCTGCGCGACGCCGTTCAGCGTGTCGGCCACCTCGGCGACGGACATCGGTGTGGCCAGGTTGAAGCTGTGGGAGACCGACATGGCTGGGATCCGTTCGGACGCGCTAAGGGTGGATGTGCAGGACGTCGCCCTGCCGGTCGATCACCGCGGCCTCGTTCGGGCTCTGAGATGCTGAAGGCCGTCGGGAGTGGCCGCGTGGTGCAGGGGGGACCGCGCCGCGCGGCGTGCTGGATCGTGGACCGGGGGAGAGTGCGGTGCAGTTGTCGTGGGGGGAGATGGCGGGGTACCGGGCGCGGGTGCGGGGGTGTCTGCTGGGCGGGGCGGTCGGGGACGCGCTGGGGAGTCCGGTGGAGTTCCTGTCGTGGGGGGCGATCAGGGAGAGGTACGGGGCGGCGGGGGTCACCGGTCTGGTCGCGGACGGCGAGGGTGTGGTGGGCCGGGTCGGCGACGGCACTCAGTTGACGGTGTTCACCGCCGAGGGGTGGCTGCACGGGTATCAGCGCAACTCGTCGTACGGACTCGGCGGTGCCGAGGGGGCGATCATGCGGGACGCCTGTCTGCGCTGGCTGGACACCCAGGAGCACCCGGAGCCGCCGCCCGCCGAAGGTCTCCGGCACCGGACCGGCCGGCTGCGCGAGGAGCGCTGGCTCTATGCGCGGCGGGCGCCCGGCGAGGCGTGCCTGTCCGGGCTCCGGGTGGAGCACACGCCCGATCCGTACGGCAGGCCCGACGGGGCCGCCGGTCCGGTGAACCCTGGCTCGAAGGGGTGCGGGGCGGTGATGCGCTCCGCGCCGTTCGGGTTCACCGATCGCGGGGCCGAGCGGGCCTTCGAGTTCGCCGCGCAGTGCGCCCGGATCACCCACGGGCACCCCACCGCGTACTACGCGGCCGGTGCGTTCGCCGCCATGATCAACTACTTGGTGCACGGAGAGTCCCCCGAGGGTGCGGTCCGGCGTGCCATGGAACTGCTCGCCCGCTATCCCGGGTACGAGGAGACCGGTGCCGCGCTGCGCCGGGCCGTCGACCTCTCCGCCGACGGTGAGGCGTCGGTGGAGAGGCTCCAGACCCTGGGGGCGGGCCGGGTGGCGGAGGAGGCCCTGGCGATCGGCGTCTACGCGTTGCTGGGGCGGACCCGTCCCCAGGCCTTCCACGTCGGGAGCCGGGGCGCCGTGTGCGATTCCAGGCCGCCCCGCACGGCCGTCGAGGCGGCGTTCCTGCTCTCCGTGAACCACTCGGGCGACAGCGGCTCCACCGGCTCGATCTGCGGCAACCTGCTCGGCGCCCATCACGGGGACGTGCGGCTGCCGCACCACTGGATCGCGCGGGTCGAGGGGCGCGCGGCGATCGCGGCGCTCGCGGATGACTGCGCCGCCGAGGTGTGTCCGGGCGAGTCGCGGGCGTGGGGGTGCTGACGGCCGGGGCCCCGTCCTGACCGGCGCGGCGGGGCGGGTCAGTGGACGCAGAACTCGTTGCCCTCCGGGTCCTGCATGACGGTCCAGGAGCCGCCCGGTTCGGCGACCTCGCGGAGGGTGGTGGCGCCGAGGGAGGTGAGGCGGGTGACGGTGGCGTGGCGGGCGTCGGGGCCGGGGTGGAGGTCGAGGTGGAGGCGGTTCTTGGTGTGCTTCGGTTCGGGGACGCGCTGGAAGAGGACGCGGCGGCCGAGTCCGGTGTCGCTGGTGGGGTCGTGCGGGTCCTCGGGGTGGCGGACGGCGGCGAGGGTGAGCCAGGCGTGGTGGCCGTCGACCTCGGTGACCTGGTCCGGGGGGATCGCGCCGGCCGAGAGCAGGCGGCCGATCAGGGTGCTGTGGTCCTCGACGGTGTAGTCGAGGGCGGCGGCCCAGAAGGCGGCCTGGCGGTGCGGGTCGATGGCGTCGATGACGAGCTTCCAGTGCATGGGCATGTAACCGGTTATAGTGGTTGCAGGCTGGTGCGGGCAAGAGCGGATGTCAAGGAGGCGTCGGTGTAGCGGAGTTGGCGGGGGGCATACTCCGGGCTGAGACGGGGGAGGGGATCGGTTCGATGGTGAGACAGGATCCGCCGACGGGGGTCGAGTCGCAGTTGCTGCCGGAGCTGTTCCGGACGGCCGATCAGGCGTCGTTGTCCGGTCAGCAGCAGACGCTGCGCTGGTACCGGGGGCTCATCTCGATGCTGGTCGTCGCGGCGGTGGTGGGTTCGCTGCCCGGGCCGGACGAGAAGGGGGCCTCCGACATCACGCCGCTGTTCTCGGTGGTGGCGTTCCTGGTGGCCGGGTACTTCTGGTCGCGGCTGCGCCGCGGCAATCCGCAGGCGCGGTGGTACGAGGCGCGGGCGGCGGCCGAGTCGGTGAAGACGCTGGCCTGGAAGTACTCGGTGCGGGCCCGGCCGTTCGAGGGTGACGCGGAGTCGGCGGACGTCGACCGCGGCTACCTGCTGCAAGTGGAGGACGTGCTGCGGGCGTTCGAGGACCCGGCGATCGTGCCGCCGGGGTCGGTCGCCGAGATCACCCCGGAGATGCGCCGGGTGCGGGCGGAGTCGCTGACCGCGCGGCGCACGCTCTACCTGCGCACCCGGGTGGAGGGGCAGCGGACGTGGTACCGCTCGCGCGCCGAGTCCTGCGAGTCGCAGGCGGTCACCTGGGGCCTGGGCGTGGCGGCGCTGATCATCCTCGGTGCGGCGGCGGCCATCGCGCAGGCGACCGGGGCGTTGCAGGTGCACGTCTTCGGGGCCACCTCGGCGGCGGCCGCGGCGGTGATCGCCTGGACGCAGCTGAAGCAGCTCCGCCCGCTGGCGGCCGCGTACCAGCTGGCGGCGCGGGAGTTGGAGAACGTCGGCAACCAGCTGTCCGACCTCGACCCGCGGACGCCGGACGCCGAGCGGCGCTGGGCCCGGCTGGCCGCGGAGGCGGAGGACGCGGTGTCGCGCGAGCACACCACCTGGCGGGCGCGGCGGGCATTCCCGCGCTGAGACGGGGAGGGGAGGCGGCCGCGCCCGCGCGGGGTCACCGCTCGCGGGCGGCGAGCGGCGCGGCGCGGCCGACCAGGATCGGCTGGGCGCCGGCGGCGGACCGGCTCGGCGACACCGCGAAGGCCAGCGAGCCGACGAAGATGAAGCAGCCCAGCCCGACCACCAGCGGGAAGATGAACTGCAGCGCCATCAGCCCGTCCTCGACGGTCCGCGTGCCGTGCAGCCGGACCGAGACAGCGGCCATCCCGGTGTAGTGCATCGCGCAGACCGCGACACCCATGACCGGTGCGGCGGCCAGCACCGCGAGGGTGCCCCGGATGTTGAGCGCGGCCCACAGCGCGGCCGTCGCCGCGAACACCGCGATGCCGACGGAGAGCGCGACGGTGGCCCGGTCGTAGCCGACGAAGCCGGGCAGCACCATCGCGGCCATGCCGAGGTAGTGCATCGCCGCGACCCCGACACCGGTGGTCAGGCCGCCGGCCAGCAGCGCCGTCCACCGCCGCCGGCCGTAGCCGACGGAGAACACGCCGATGCCGACCACCGCGATCGCCACGAGCAGGCTGAGCACGGTGAGGTCGGGCCGGTAGCTGATCTCCGTGCCGGTGACGGAGAAGCCGAGCATGGCGATGAAGTGCATCGACCAGATGCCGGCGCCGAGCGAGACGGACGCGAAGAGCAGCCAGTAGACCCGGGTGCGGCCGGTGGAGACCAGCGCCCAGCGGGTTCCGCGCAGGGCGACGAAGGCGCCGAGGCAGGCGATGAGGTACGAGGCCGCCGGTGTCACCCAGCCGTGGTCGGCGTGGTGGATCTCGCCCACGAGGGACTCCTGTTGAGGGTTGGGGAGCAGGGGAGGGGAGCACCGACACCAGGGCAGGGCGGACCGGCCGGCCGTGAACCGGATCCGCGAGGGGGAAGGCCTGGCCTGGGGTGGGGGGTGCCCTGACACCGCCGGAGAGTAGTGGCTCCCGATGAGTCCCACAATGTGCGTTTTTCTTGTGAAATCGCAGGTCAGGGGCGTCCTTCACGCGATCGGCATGATCTTGGCACCAAGCCCTGACGCACTCTTCTCAAAAGCGTCTGATTCCGCCCTAGCCGCCTAAATCGGGCGCAACGGTCGGGGGTCCAGGGGATCAGGCGTCCAGGGGCGCTAGGCCGAACGGGTGGCCGGCCGGGTCGATCAGCACCTTGAGCGTGCGTCCGTGCTGGTGGGTGGGCTCGGTCGCACCCAGGGCCAGGGCGCGGGCGGTGGCCGCCTCCAGGTCGTCCACGTAGAAGTCCAGGTGGAAGTGCTTGCCGCCGTCCGGCTCGGTCCACGGCTCTGGCCGGTACCCGCTGACCCGGCCGAAACCGAGCGGGCTGCCGCCCTCCGGGTTGTCCAGGATGGCGAACTGCTCGTCCACGTGCCGGGTCTCCCAGCCCAGCAGCTCGCCGTAGAAGGCGGCCAGCGCGACCGGGTCGGCGCAGTCGATGGTGACCATGGCGAGGCGGGCGAAGCCGGTGTCGTTCCGCCCGGCCTGGTCGACCGTGGTGGCTTGCTCGGCGGCGACGTCGGTCATGGCTGGTCGGCCCTTCTGCTGAGCGGTGGTGCGGCTCCGGGGCCCGCGTGGACCGGGCCCCACGACCAGCATCGCACCGGGGGTCGCGGAGGGCACGGCAAGCCGGACCGGGGTGGGGGAGGAGGGGGCGATGGTGCGCGACGGGCGGCGGATGCCGGACGGCCTGGTCGCCGTCGGCACCCGGCGCTGAGCCCGCCGCCGAGCCCGTAGCCGAACCCGGTCCGCGGCCCGGTCGGGCCGGGATGCGGAGGCCCGGAATCCCGTTTTCTTTAGCCAGAGTAATGACGTAGGCTAAAGAACATGCCCGAGATGTCCGAGCAGGACCTCGCAGCCATCAGTCAGCTGCGATCGTCCGCCATGCGCCTCTCCCGTCGACTGCGCCACCAGCGGGACGAGGAATCGCTCAGTCCCACCGAGATCGGGGTGCTGGGCACCCTCGCGCGGTGCGGGAAGGCCACGCCGGGTGAGCTCGCCCGGAAGGAGCACGTACAGCCGCCCTCGATGACCAGGATCGTCGCGATGCTGGAGGAGAAGGGCCTGGTGCGGCGCGAACCGCACCCGGAGGACCGCCGGCAGGTGGTCGTCAGCAGTACCGAACAGGCCGAGGCGATCCTGGCGGAGTCCCGCCGGCGCCGCAACGCCTGGCTCGCCGAGCTCGCCGAGGGGCTCGACGAGGAGGAGTGGGCGAAGCTCCGCGAGGCCGCGCCCGTGCTCTACAAGCTCGCACACCTCTAGGCAGATCGATTCCGGTAGCCGCCGGAGGACGAAGGAGAACCGCATCACCGCAGGACCGATGACCGATATCAGGAGCGCGACGGCCGTACCGCCGGCCGTCGCGCCGCGAGGGGAGACCACCGTGACACCGCCGGCCGCAGCCAGCGCCGCCACCCGTACCCGGACCGACGAGCAGACCACCGACCCCGCCGCGCCCGGTGCCGCGGCCGCCGACACCCAGGCACCCGCCCCGACGGGGCTGCCGGGCAGCGGCGACGACGACCCCGACGAACGCACCGCGGCGGACGACCCCGCCGCTCCCGGCCGAACCCACTCGGCCGCATCTCCCACCGGCGCCCGCTTCACCCGGCCCGGGGGGATGTTCTCCTCACTGCGCGTTCGCAACTACCGCTACTACTTCGCCGGCCAGGTGGTGTCCAACACCGGTACCTGGATGCAGCGCATCGCCCAGGACTGGCTGGTCCTGAGCCTCACCGGCAGCCCGCTCGCGGTCGGCATCACCACCGCCATGCAGTTCCTGCCGATGCTGCTGCTCGGCCTGTTCGGCGGGGTGCTCGCCGACCGGATGCCCAAGCGCCGGCTGCTGATCCTCACCCAGGGCGCGATGGGCCTGCTCGCCGCCGGCCTCGCCGCGCTCACCATCGGCGGCGTGGTGACCCCGTCCTACGTGTACGTGTTCGCGCTGCTGCTCGGACTGGTCACGGTGGTCGACAACCCGACCCGGCAGGCCTTCGTCTCCGAAATGGTCGGCCCGAAGGACCTCGCCAACGCGGTCAGCCTGAACGCCGCCAACTTCCAGACCGCCCGGCTGGTCGGCCCCGCCGTGGCGGGTCTGCTGATCGCCGCCGTCGGCAGCGGCTGGGCGTTCGCGCTGAACGCGCTGTCGTTCGCCGCCGTGATCGGCGGGCTGCTCGCGATGCGGACGAGCGAACTGCGTCCGACCACGCCGATCGCCCGCGAGAAGGGCCAGTTGCGGGAGGGCCTGCGGTACGTCAAGGAGCGGCCCGAGCTGCTCTGGCCGATGGTGCTGGCCGGGTTCATCGGCACGTTCGGCTTCAACTTCCCGACGCTCCTGGCCGGTTTCGCCACCGACACCTTCCACGTCGGCGCCGGTCAGTACGGCCTGCTGAACACCGCGATGGCCGTCGGCTCGCTGACCGGCGCGCTGCTCGCGGCCCGCCGGGGCGCGCCCCGGCTGCGCAGACTCGTCGGCGCCGCGCTCGGGTTCGGCCTGCTGGAGGTGGTGGCGGCGTTCGCGCCCGGCTACTGGACCTTCGCGCTGCTGCTCACCCTGATCGGGGTGTTCGGGCTGAGCTTCAACACCTCGGTCAACGCCTCGCTCCAGCTGGCCACCGAGCCCGCGATGCGCGGCCGGGTGATGGGTCTGCTGATGCTGGTCTTCACCGGCGGGACGCCGATCGGCGCGCCGGTCGTGGGCTGGGTGACCGCCTCGTACGGGCCCCGGATCGGGCTGCTGGCCTGCGGCCTGGTCTCCGCGGCGGCGGCCGCTGTGGTGGGTCTGGTGCTGGCCCGCGGCGCCGAACTGCGGCTGCGGCTGGACCTGCACCCGGGGCGCGGCGGCCGGGTGGTGGCGCTGGTGCCGCGCCGGGCGGCGAACGCCGGGCCGGAGCTGGCCACGGCCTGCTGACGCCGGTCGGCCCCGGGGGCGCCCTCGCGGCGCTCCCGGGGCCGCCGGGCGGTCAGAGCCGGATCTCCAGGATCTGCCCGGTCCACGGGCCGGCCGGCTGCTCGACCTCGAAGGACTCGGTCTCGGTGAAGCCGAGCGCCCGGTACCGCGCGACCAGCTTGCGGTCGTCACCGCCGAAGCAGTCCACCCGCAGCAGGCCGATGCCGCGCCGGCGGGCCTCGTCGAGCGCGTCGGCGATCAGCGCGGCGCCGATCCCGGAGCCCTTGCGGGACCGGTCGGTCACCAGGTTGCGGACGTACAGCTCGCGCTCGTCCACCGGCGTGGCGTAGCCGGGCCGCTGCTCCGACACGACGCAGGAGCCGACCGTCCGCCCCCCGTCGTCGACCGCGAGCCGGATCAGGAACGGCTCGCCGCCGTACCGGCCGATCTGTTCGACGCGGGCGGGGATGCCGCTGAACGACTGGTCGCCCCACTGGCCGGTACGGCCCTGGGCGGCCAGCCAGGCCACGGCGCCGTCGAGCAGGGACAGGATGTCGGGGATGTCCTCGGGGCCCCCGTTGCGGATCTTCATGGCCATCCGTTCTAGCCCAAACCGCCGCGCGCGGGAAGATGGCCCCATGAGGCTCTTCGTCGCGGTAATGCCTCCGGTGGAGGCTCTGCAGGGACTGGCCGACGCGGTGGCCCCGCTGCGCGGCCTGCCGGGGGCGGACCGGCTGCGCTGGACCTCGGCCGACGCCTGGCACCTGACCCTGGCCTTCCTCGGCGAGGTGCCCGCCGAACGGGTGCCGGAGCTGGAGGTCGCGCTGGCGGAGGTCGCCGAGACGCACCCGGCGCACACGCTGCGGCTGGCCGGCGGCGGACGGTTCGGCGACCGGGTGCTCTGGGCCGGGGTGGAGGGGCAGGACTGGGCGCTGCGCCGGCTCGCCGAGGCGGTCCACGGGGCCACCGCGGAGGTGACCGGCGAGACGGACGCGTTCGGCTTCCACCCGCACCTGACGCTGGCCCGGGCCGGCTCCGTACGCGGCCGGCGCCGGGCGGAGCAGCGGATGGCGGCCGCCGGGCTGGACGCCCTGGCCGGGGCGCTGGACGAGTACCGGGGGCCGGAGTGGGAGGCCGCCGAGCTGCGTCTGATGCGCAGCGAGCACGAGGGCGGCGCGGTCCGCCACACCTCGCTGGGAGCCTGGCCGCTGGCCCGCTGGGAGGCCCGGCCGGAGCAGCCGTGACGGCGGGGGCGCCAACCTCGGGTCCGGTCGCCGGAGGGGCGGGGGGTACGCTCGTTGACCGTGGATCCCAAGACTCGCATGCGAATCGTGACCGGCGCCCTGGTACTGCTGCTGGTCGTCGTGCTGATCAGCTCGCTGGTCGGCGGCTGACCCGCCGCGACGGCCGACGGGAAGGGCCACCGCCCGGAGGCGGTGGCCCTTCCCGTTGTCGTGGGACCGGTCAGAGACGCTCGACCACGTAGTCGACGCAGACCGTGAGCGCCTCGACGTCCGCCGGCTCGATCGCCGGGAACATCGCGACGCGCAGCTGGTTGCGGCCCAGCTTGCGGTACGGCTCGGTGTCGACGATGCCGTTGGCGCGCAGCGCCTTGGCGACGGCGGCGGCGTCCACCGCGTCGTCGAAGTCGATCGTGCCGACGACCTGGGAGCGCTCGGCCGGGTTCGCCACGAACGGGTTGGCGAACGAGGACTTCTCGGCCCAGCCGTACAGCCGGGACGAGGAGTCGGCCGTACGGGCGACGGCCCAGTCGAGCCCGCCGTTGCCGTTCAGCCACTCCAGCTGGTCGGCCAGCAGGAACAGGGTGGCGATCGACGGGGTGTTGTACGTCTGGTCCTTCGACGAGTTGTCGATGGCCGTCGGCAGGTCGAAGAACGGCGGGATGTACCGGCCGGAGCCGGCGATCTCGGCGGCGCGCTCCAGGGCGGCCGGGGAGAACGACGCCAGCCAGAGGCCGCCCTCGGAGGCGAAGGACTTCTGCGGCGCGAAGTAGTAGACGTCGGTCTCGGCGATGTCCACCGGCAGGCCGCCGGCGCCCGAGGTGGCGTCCACCAGGACAAGCGAGCCCTCGTCGCCGCCGGCCGGGCGGGCGATCGGCATCGCGACGCCGGTCGAGGTCTCGTTGTGGGTGAGCGCGTAGACGTCGACGCCGGCCTCGGCGACCGGCAGCGGGTGGGTGCCGGGCGCGGTCTTGATCACGCTCGGCTCGGCCAGCCAGGGCGCGGCCTTGACGGAGGAGGCGAACTTGGAGGAGAACTCGCCGAAGTCGAGGTGCTGGGACTTCTCCCGTACCAGGCCGAAGGCCGCGATGTCCCAGAAGGCGGTGGACCCGCCGTTGCCGAGCACCACCTGGTACCCCTCGGGGAGGGAGAACAGGCTGCTCACGCCCTCGCGCACGCGCTTGACCAGGTTCTTCACCGGGGCCTGGCGGTGCGAGGTGCCGAGCAGGGAGGTCTCGGTCGCGGCGAGGGCACTCAGGGCCTCGGGGCGCACCTTGGACGGGCCGCAGCCGAAACGGCCGTCGGCGGGCTTGATGTCAGCGGGGATCTGGATCTGAGCCACGGGCGCAGCCTACCCGCCGGGGTGGCCGGAATCGATGGGGGTCCGCCCGCTGAGATGCCGTTGAGCCGCCCGCGAGCTGCGGAAACGGCGGGTCCGGTTCACATTCCGGACCCGCTGTTCCCGTGCTCGTGCGGTGACCTGCGGGTCAGCGCTTGATGGCGTCGTAGCCCTCGATGTCGTGCGGGCTGCGCGGGCCGGGGCCGATGTAGCGCGCGGCGGGGCGCACGAGCCGGCCCGTGCGCTTCTGCTCCAGGATGTGCGCCGACCAGCCCGCCGTCCGGGCACAGGTGAACATCGAGGTGAACATGTGCGCGGGGACCTCGGCGAAGTCCAGCATGATGGCGGCCCAGAACTCGACGTTGGTGGCCAGCACGCGGTCGGGGCGGCGGTTGTGCAGCTCCTCCAGCGCGGCCTTCTCCAGCGCCTCGGCGACCTCGAAGCGCGGCGCGCCGAGCTCCTTGGCGGTGCGGCGCAGCACCCGGGCGCGCGGGTCCTCGGCGCGGTAGACGCGGTGGCCGAAGCCCATCAGGCGCTCGCCCTTGTCCAGCGCGTTCTTGACCCAGGTCGTCGCGTCGCCGGTGCGCTCGATCTCCTCGATCATGCCCAGCACGCGGGACGGCGCGCCGCCGTGCAGCGGGCCGGACATCGCGCCGACCGCGCCGGAGAGGGCGGCCGCCACGTCGGCGCCGGTGGAGGCGATGACCCTGGCGGTGAAGGTGGAGGCGTTCATGCCGTGCTCGGCGGCGGAGGTCCAGTAGGCGTCGATGGCCTTGACGTGCTTGGGGTCCGGCTCGCCGCGCCAGCGGATCATGAACCGCTCGACGACGGTCTCGGCCTTGTCGATCTCGCTCTGCGGGACCATCGGCAGGCCCTGGCCGCGGGCGGACTGGGCGACGTACGAGAGCGCCATGACGGCCGCGCGGGCGAGGTCGTCGCGGGCCTGCTCGGCGTCGATGTCCAGCAGCGGCTTCAGGCCCCAGACCGGGGCGAGCATGGCGAGCGCGGACTGCACGTCGACCCGGATGTCGCCGGAGTGGACCGGGATCGGGAACGGCTCGGCGGCCGGCAGGCCGGGGTTGAACTCGCCGTCGACCAGCAGGCCCCAGACGTGGCCGAAGGAGACATTGCCGACCAGGTCGTCGATGTCGACGCCCCGGTACCGCAGAGCGCCGCCTTCACGGTCGGGTTCGGCGATCTCGCTCTCGAACGCGACGACACCTTCGAGCCCGGGTACGAAGTCGGACATGCACGGCTCCTTCAGTTCTGCGATCGGCGGCCGCTCTGGTGGGGAGGCACGCCTCTGACCGAATGGTGGTTGGCACTCGGTGCCAGGGTGACAGGCACGGGGTGCATTGCGCCATACACCACGGTGGTGATGTTTTCCCGGGGCCCGCTTGACTTTTCGCGCGGCGGCCGGTCGGGTCCGGCGGATCCCCCGGAAGGAAGGGCGCGATCGCGGACAAATCACCGTACGACGGGCGGCCGGTCGGTGGCGAGTCACCTTATCTCCCACCGGGGTTTGTCCGGAGGTAGCGGTGCCGGTTGCTTGTCGTACGGGATGATGTTGACGTGCAGACCCCGGACCGCGCCCAGTCGACGCCCCTGACCCCCGCCACCCGGATCCTGGCCGACGAGGCCCGACCCGGACCGGACCTCACCGTGATGCGCAAGCACTACGCGCACGAGGGCCTGGCCGAGGAGGAGCTCGCCGCCGAGCCGATCGGCCAGTTCACCCGGTGGTTCCACGACGCGGACGAGGCCGGGGTGGTGGAGCCCAACGCGATGGTGCTCTCCACGGCCGACGCGGCGGGACGGCCCAGCGCGCGCACCGTGCTGCTCAAGGCGTTCGACGCCCGGGGCTTCTCCTTCTTCACCAACTACGGCTCCCGCAAGGGCACCGAGCTGGCCGCCAACCCGCACGCGGCGCTGCTCTTCCCGTGGATCGCGCTGGCCCGCCAGGTGATCGTCCAGGGCCGGGTGGAGAAGGTCGGCCGCGACGAGACCGCCGCCTACTTCCGCACCCGCCCGCACGGCTCCCAGCTCGGCGCCTGGGCCAGCGAGCAGTCCAGCCCGATCGCCTCGCGCGAGGTGCTGGAGCAGCGCTACGCGGAGCTGGAGCGGCGCTACCCGGAGGGCGAGGGGGTGCCGGTGCCGCCGTTCTGGGGCGGGTACCGGGTGGTGCCGGCCAGCGTGGAGTTCTGGCAGGGGCGCGAGAACCGGCTGCACGACCGGTTGCGCTACGTCGCCGACCCGGCCGCCCCGACGGGCTGGCGGGTGGAGCGGCTCTGCCCGTGAACCGGGAGCGGCGCCGCCCGCCGGGAGGCCCGCCCGCCCGCTGGGAGGCCCGCCCGCCCGGCGGCCCGCACGCCCCCTACCTGCGGCGTCGACGTGCCGGGCCGTACTTGTGACGGCACCGCGACAACTTCCTTCGCGCACCGGCTGACCCGCCGTCACGCCGACAGTATGGTGGGGACGTTCACCGGGCAGGTGGGGGGTTGTTGGGTGCGGCCGTACTTCTTCTTCAGCTACGCGCGGCGGGACCAGTTGGTCGGGGGCGCCTTCGTCGACCAGTTCTTCACCGACCTGCGGGACGAGCTGGCCCGGATCGAGCCCGACGCCGGACCGGGCGAACTGGCCTACCGCGACACCGAGCGGCTGCGGGTCGGCGACGACTGGGAACGGCAGCTCTCCCGGATGGTCGGCGCCAGCCGCACCATGGTCGCCCTCTACTCGCCCGCGTACTTCGCCAGCGACTACTGCGGCAAGGAGTGGACCGCCTTCGACCACCGGACGCGGCGCCACGAGGAGCAGACCGGCGAGAGCGTCCCGGCCCTCATCCCCGTCCTGTGGGAGCCGCCGCCCGAGGACCTGCCCGTCGAGGTGCGGCGGATCCAGTACGTGCAGGACGACTTCGGCCCGGAGTACGCCGCCGGCGGGCTGCGCCACCTGCTGCGCACCGACCCGCACGGCGCGGCGTACCGCCTGGTGGTGCGGGTGATCGCGGAGCGGGTGCGGGAGGCCGCCGCCTGGCGGGTCTCCGAGCTGCGGGACCTCGACCTCGGCCGGGTGGAGGGCTGCTTCCCGGTGCCGGAGATCGCCCCGGTCACCGCCCGCAGCAGCCTGGTGCGGCTCTTCGTCGCCGCCCGCTGGGCCGGGGACCGGTCAGCCCAGGCCGCCCAGGCCGCCGCCGCGAACGGCGACCGCGTCCCGCCGCAGCGCTCCGAGGGCACGGTGGCCGCCGGGACCGACGGCGCGGGCGGCCCCGACGAGCGCTACCGAGGCGGCTGGTACGGGGCGCACCCCCGGGACTGGGCGCCCTACCACCCGCCGCGGCGGCCCTCGCTGGCGGTCCAAGCCCAGCAGGTGATCACCCGGGCCGGACACAGCACCAGCCTGGAGACGGTCGGCCCCGACCTCGCCGACGCGCTCGACCGGGCCCGGGAGAACAACGAGGTCAGCGTCCTGCTGGTGGACCCGTGGGCGGCCGCCCGGGAGCCCTACCGGCAGGCGCTGCGCGACTTCGACCGGCAGAACCACCCGGTCACCGCCGTCCTGCTGCCCGACAGCTCCGACGACCCGCCGCCCGGTCCGGCGCGCGCCCGGCTCTGGGAGGGGGTGCGCGAGGTGTTCGCGCGCACCTGGTTGCACCGGTCCGGGCCCGAGCCGCTCTTTCGCATCCACATCCGGCGGGAACGCTTCGAGCGCGAGCTCCTGTCGACGGTGACGGTGGCCCAGAACCGGCTGCTGGACCAGGTCGACGACGACCCGGTGACGGCCCGCGCCCAGTTCGGACTCGGCCCCGACCCGCGGCCGATGCCCGGACTCACCATCCCGGCCTGGCCGCCGCCCGCCCCGTCGGCTCCGTCGACCCCGCCGGAGCCACCACCGGATCCGCCGGCCCAGGCCGGACCGCCGCTGCCACGCCCGGGGAACACCCCGGGGAACGGGGCCGCCCCCGGGGCACGGGCGGTCCGGCGGGAGCAGACCGTGCCCCCGGCCACCCGGGCGTCCAGTGAAGGAGAAGCGGACCGATGAGCCCCGAGCACGCCGCCCTCGCGGACCACGGGTCCGCGGCCCTGGCGGCCCCCGACACCGGCACCGTCGTCACCTTCTACTCGTTCAAGGGCGGCACCGGCCGCACCATGGCGCTCGCCAACCTGGGCTGGATCCTGGCCAGTCAGGGCCTGCGCGTCCTGGTGGTGGACTGGGACCTGGAGGCCCCGGGCCTGCACCGGTACTACCACCCGCTGCTGGTCGACCCCGAACTCCACGCCACCGACGGCCTGATCGACATGCTCAGGGCCTACGTCGACGAGGCGCTGCCCGGACCCGACCGCCCGGGCCCCGGTCCGGACCCCCGGGAATGGCTGGCCGCCCCCGGCCGGCTGGAGCAGTACCTGTGCGGCCTGGCGCTCGACCTCCCGGAAGGCGGCCGGCTCGACCTGATGCCCGCCGGGCGGCAGAACGCCGCCTACTCGGCCGCCGTCACCAGCTTCAACTGGCGCAGCTTCTACACCCGGGCCGACATCCGCGGCGCGGAGTTCCTGTACGCGCTGCGCGAGCAGTGGACCGGCGCCTACGACTACGTGCTGATCGACAGCCGCACCGGGGTCAGCGACACCTCCGGCATCTGCACCGTGCTGATGCCCGACACCGTCGTGGACTGCTTCACCCTCGGCGCCCAGAGCATCCGCGGCGGCGTCGACGCGGCCCGCGCCATCGTCGACGCCGACGAGCGCGAGATCCGGGTGCTGCCCGTCCCGATGCGCGTCGAGGACGCCGAACGCGCCGGACTCGCGGCCGGCCGCGACCTCGCCCACGACGCCTTCGACCCCTACCTGGGCCGCTGGCTCGGCGCCGACCGCCGCGCCGAGTACTGGCGCGACGTCGAGGTGCCGTACAAGCCGTTCTACGCCTACGAGGAGGTGCCGGCCACCATCGTCGACCGGCCGCAGCAGGGCCGCACCCTGCTCGCCGCCTTCGAACGGCTGGCCGACTGGCTCACCGGCGGCCGGGTCCGCGAGCTGCGGCCCGTCCCCGACCAGGCCCGCCGCCGGCTGTACGCGGCCTATCTGCGCCAGGGCCGCACCCGCTCCCGCCAGGTGTACGTCAGCTACGCCCCCAGGGACCGGGTCTGGGCCGAGTGGATCGCCGGGACCCTGCGCGGCTTCGGCTACCTCGCCACGCTGCACAGCGCCGCCGTCCCGCTCGACCCCGGCCCGCCGCAGGGCGCCCCGCCGGCCGAGGCCGCCGGACCGCTGGACGGCGACGGCCGGCTGCTCGCCCTGCTCACCGCCGACTACGCCGCCCTGCCGCGCGCCCGGGAGATCTGGCGCCGGCTGACCACCCAGGACCCGGCGGGCGACTCCGGAGGGCTGCTCGCGGTGCGGATCGGCACGCCCGAGCAGCCGGAGCCGCCGCAGTTCGCCGGACACCGGGGGCTGGACCTGGCGACCGGCTCCGCCGAGCAGGCCGAGGCACAGCTGTTCGAACTGATCGGCCCGCCGCCCGGCGCCGGACGCTGGATGGACTCCGGCGAGTTCACCGTCGCGCGCCCGCCGCGCTTCCCCGACGTCCGCCCCGCCGTCCAGGAACTGCCGCCCCGGCTGCCCACCTTCACCGGCCGGATGAGGCTGCTGGAGGCCGTCCGGGACGGCTTCACCGCGGGCGCCGACGCGGCGCCCGTCCAAGTGCTCTACGGCATCGGCGGGGTCGGCAAGTCGCAGGCCGCGATCGAGTACGCGCACCGCTTCGCGGCCGGCTACGACGTGCTCTGGTGGGTGCCCGCCCAACAGCCCGCGGTGATCCCGCAGAAACTCGCCGAACTCGCCCCCGGCCTCGGCCTGGAGACCGACGGCGACGTCACCCGCACCGCGCGCGCCGTGCTGGAGGCGCTCGGCAGCGGCCGGCCCTACCGCCGCTGGCTGCTGCTCTTCGACAACGCGGAGGACCCGGAGCTGCTGGACCCCTGGCTGCCCGCCGCCGGGCCGGACGGCCACGTCCTGGTCACCTCGCGCGACCGGCGCTGGGCCCGCCGGCCCGGCCGCACCGAGGTCGAGGTGTTCGACCGCGCGGAGAGCGTCGAACTCGTCCGGCACTTCAACACCGGCGTCGAACGGGCGGACGCGGAGCGGATCGCCGAACTGCTCGGCGACCTGCCGCTGGCCGTCGGCCAGGCCGCCGCCTGGCTGCAGGAGACGCCGATGCCGGCCGCCACCTACGCCGACCTGCTCGACGAGACGCTCACCGACATCCTCGACCGCTCGGTGCGGGCCGGCGCCGAACCCGACGGCGGGCGGGCCACCGAGGAAGGCCCCAACGCCACGGTCACCGCCGCCACCTGGCGGATCGCCGGCTCCGACCTGCGCCGGATCAACGCCCCGGCCGCCCGGCTGCTGGAGATCTGCGGCTTCCTCGGCCCGGACGCCATCCCGATCGGACTGCTGTACAGCCCGCCGGTGATCGAGGCGATCGGACTCCCGCCCGGCACCTCCGACCACCGGCTCGCCATCGGCGACATCCTGCGCACCGTCAACCAGTTCAACCTCGCCCGCTACGACCAGGGCGCCGGCACCCTGGTGGTGCACCGGATCGTCCAGGCGCTGCTGCGCGAACAGGTCGGCGAGGCCGACCGGGACCGGGTCCGCGGCGTGGCCCACCGGGCCCTCGCCCTCGCCGACCCCGGCGACCCCGACGCCCCGCACCACTGGCCCAAGTACGCCGAACTCCTGCCCCACCTGCGCCCGTCCGGCGCCGACGAGTCCACCGACCCGGCGGTCCGCCAGTGGATCGTCAACTCGGTCCGCTACCTGTGGCAGCGCAGCCTCCACGACGCGGGCCGCGAACTGGCCGAACGCGTCCTCGTCCGCTGGCGCGAGGTCGGCCCGCAGGGCACCGGGCCGGACGTGAAGGTGCAGCTGCTGCGGGTGCAGCTGGCCAACATCCAGCGGACCCAGGGGCTGGTCCGGGAGGCGTACGCGACCGACCGGGACGCGTTCGAGCGGCTGACCGCGCTGCTCGGGCGGGAGCACCGGGACTGCTTCCCGGCGGCCACCAGCCTGGGGGGCGACCTCCGGCACCTGGGCCGCTACCACGAGGCCCGGGAGTTGGACGAGGAGACCCTGGCCGCCGCGCG
Organism: Kitasatospora putterlickiae; assembly: GCF_039527695.1. Lineage (NCBI taxonomy): Bacteria > Bacillati > Actinomycetota > Actinomycetes > Kitasatosporales > Streptomycetaceae > Kitasatospora > Kitasatospora putterlickiae. Next base: position 13,250 of record NZ_BAAAKJ010000321.1, on the reverse strand, counting down.
TCGGGTTCTCGGCCCGGAGCATCCGCGCACGCTGATGGCGGAGAACAACCTGGCCGTCTCCATCATGCTTGCGGGAGATTTCGCCGGTGCGCTGGCCATTCACGAGGATCTCTATCCTCGAAAGCTTGAGGTCTTCGGGAAACGCAGTCCTTACACGATTCTCGGGGGCGTCGCATTCGGGCACGTGCTGTGCGAGATGGGACGACCCGTCGAGGCTCTCACCCGCATGGACAAGGCCGTTCGCCGGAGCCGGCAGACGCTGGGCGAGGATCATCACGAGACCCTGCGTGCCCGGCGTTACCGGAGCGCGGTCCTGCGTCGGCTGGGACGGCTCCCGCAAGCGCTGGTCGACGCAGAAGAGGTCCACCAGCGACTCTTCGAACGGTTCGGCGCCGAGCATCCCGGAACGGCGGCCGCGGCCGGTAGCCTGGCCGCCGTGCTCAGCACGCTCGGGGACACCGAACACGCCGTGGCCCTTGCCGAGGAGTCGTACCTCTACCACCGTGACCACTTGGGCGCCGGCCACCCCATGGAGCGCTTGGGGGCGGGTAATCTCGGCGTGGCACTCCGACGGGCCGGCCAGGTCGAGGAGGCGCACGCGATCTCCGGCAAGGTCCTGGACGATCTGCTCGCCGTGCTCGGAGAGGAGCACCCGTACGTCGGGATCGCACGTCTCAACCGGGCCAACGACTTGGCGCACGCAGGGCGTCAAAGCGAGGCACTGGTGCTGGCGGAGGCGGCCGCCGCGCTCCTCGCCGAGCGCTTCGCTCCGGAACATCCCGATGCGCTGGCCGCCACCGCGAACGTCGTCCTGGCGCTCGCCGCTGTCGGCGAGCCCGCGCGGGCGGCGGAACTGAGGGTGCGGACGTTGACCAGGGCACGAGCGGTGCCGTATCTGGGTGACGGCCATCCGCTGACCGAAGGGATCAGGGTGGGGTCCTGGCTGGACGTGGAAATCGAGCTGCCCGTGGTGTGATGGCAGGTCTCCTCCGGCTCTTTGACACAGGGGGAATCGACTATGGAACGGCTCGCGGACCCGGACCTCGTGGGGTACTCGAACCGGCAAGGCGGCGTCGCCGCGCGGCCGACCCTCGCGGAACTGGCGAATCGCGACGCGGGTGAACTGGCCCGGTGCCTGGAACTGGCTCTTCCCCGCGCCGATGCCCAGGCGAACACTCCCTTCAACTCCGCCATCTGAGGGTGCCGTTCACGCAGGTCGTGCTGAAGGTCCACAGCCGGTGCGACCTCGCCTGCGACCACTGCTACGTCTACGAGCACGCCGACACCGGTTGGCGTTCCCGGCCGCGTGTCGTCGGGGACGCCGTGCTGGCGCGAGCCGCCGAGCGGATCGGGGAGCACGCCGTCGCGCACGGACTGACGGCGGTGCACGTCGTCCTGCACGGCGGTGAGCCCCTGCTGGCCGGGCCGACGGTTCTCCGGCGGGCGGCGGAGGCGCTGCGGGCCGCGCTGCCCGAGGTGTGCGAGCCGGACCTGCGGGTGCACACCAACGGGGTCCGGCTGAGCCCGGCGTACTGCGAGCTGTTCGACGAACTCGGCATCCGGGTCGGCCTCTCCCTGGACGGGGACCGGGCCGCCAACGACCGGCACCGCCGGTTCGCGGACGGGCGGTCCAGCCATCCGCAGGTGCTGCGCGCCGTCGGACTGCTGCGCGAGCCCCGGTTCCGGCACCTGTTCGCGGGGCTGCTCTGCACCGTCGACGTGGTGAACGACCCGGTGGCCGTCTACCGGGCGATCGCCGAACTGGAGCCCCCGGCCGTGGACTTCCTGCTCCCGCACGCCACCTGGGAGCACCCGCCGGACCGGCCCGCCGGGGTGGGCGCGACGCTGTACGCGGACTGGCTGCTGGCCGTCCACGCGTGCTGGGAGGCGGACGGCCGCCCGTTCGCCGTCCGCACCTTCGACTCGGTGCACCGCACCCTGGCCGGGCTGCCCGGGCTGAGCGAGTCGCTCGGGCTGGAGCCGGTGGACCTGGTGGTGCTGGAGACGGACGGCACGTACGAGCAGGCGGACAGCCTGCGGACGGCGTACGACGGCGCGCCCGCCACCGGGCTGGACGTCTTCCGGCACAGCCTCGACGACGTCCTCCGGCACCCCGGGATCGCCGCCCGGCAGGCGGGCCTCGCCGGGTTGAGCGCCACCTGCCGGGCCTGCCCGGTGGTGCGCTCGTGCGGTGGCGGCCTGTACGCGCACCGCTACCGGGACGGCTCGTTCGACCACCCCTCGGTGTACTGCGCGGACCTGCGGTCGCTGATCGACGGCCTGGCGGCGCGTGCCGGGGGCGTGCGGCGCCCGGTCGCGCCGGTGAACGTCGCCGGGCCGGAGCTCAGCGAATCGCAACTGGGTGAACTGGCTTCGGGATTGGGCGGACCGGAAACCGTCCGCGCGCTGGCCCGCTCCCAACTCGACCTCACCCGCGCCATGCTGGCCGCCGTGCACGGCTCCTCGGGGGTGGCCCGCTCGGCCGCCTGGGAGCTGCTCGCGGACCTCGACGCCGCCGAACCCGCCGCCGTGGACGCGGTGTTCGCCCACCCGTACGTCCGGGCCTGGGCCGCGCGCCGGCTGAGCGGTGACCCGGGCGCGGGGCTCGGGCGGATGGCCGAACTCGCCGCTGCGGCGGCCGCCTTGGCGGCTCGCGGGGACACCGTGGCGGTGCCGGTCCGTGACGGGGCGCTCCACCTGCCGACCCTCGGCCGGCTCGCCCTCGGGGGCGGCGTCCGCGAGGCGCGCGTGACCGGCGGGCGCGACGGCTGGACGGCGCGCACCGACGACGGCGCGCTCACCGGTCCGGGTGATCCGCGTTGGCAGCCGGTCCGCCGGATCGGGCTGTCCGGCGGTCGGGTGCTCGCGCTGGAGGACATCGACCCGCAGCGCGCCGCCCACCGCTGGCCGGTCGCGGAGCGCCTGTCCGACACCGCGTACGCGAGCTGGACGCGGGACCTGCGGGCGGCCGCCGACCTGCTCGACCGTGACCTGCCCGACTACGCGGCCGGGTTGTGGGCCGGCCTGACCACCGTCACTCCGCTGCGGCCAGGCCCGGACGGCCGCGACCTCAGCTCGGCGGCACGCCAGGCCTTCGGCGCGGTCGCCATCGCCCGCCCCCGCACCGCACTGACCCTGGCCCTCCTGCTGGCCCACGAGTTCCAACACGTGAAGCTGGGCGCGGTGCTCGACCGCTGGGAACTGTACGACCGTACCGACACCCGCCTGTTCGAGGCCTTCGGCCTCTCCCCGCGTCCGATCGGCTCGCTCTTCCAGGCGGTCTACGCCCACCTGGCGGTGACCGCCTTCTGGGGCACCCGAGCGGCTGCCGGATCGCCAACGGCCCGCTCCCGCTTCACCCACTGGCGGGCCCTGACCGACGCGGCCGTGGACCTCCTCGCCGACAGCGGAGCCCTGACCCCCCTCGGCCACCGCTTCGCCGACGGGGCGCGGGAGTCGCTCGACCCCTGGCTGCGGGTCCCCGCCGCAGGCCTCAAGGGCTGACCCGACCCTCAGCGAGGTGCCTCCTAGGCCCGCCGGGCTGCTCCCGCAAGGTGCGGGAGCAGCCCGGGGGGATTCAGCGGGTGAGGTGGTCGAACTCGCCGGCCTTGGCGGCCTGGAGCCAGGTGGCGAGCTTGGCCTTCGCGATGGCTATGACGGCGGCGGGGTCGTCGGATTCGCGGATGTGGATGAGTTCGCCGCCGGATGCGATCTCGACGCAGTCCATGTTCTCTCCGCTGAAACTTGACTTCTGCCAGTTGAGTTGCTCCACGGCTACCTCCCCAGGAGTTTGTAACGGACGTGCTGGATCATGCCCCACGAGTCCCGAAAGGCGGGCGATGGCCCGGGCACGTTGGTATCCAGAGGCGGGAGGGCGATCCCCTTGATCCGGTCGAACTTTCGTCGGAACGCCGCCACCCCCTCAGGATCTCCCAAGAAGGTCGAACCGTGCGGGTCCTCCAATACGACGGTGTCCAAGCGGGAGTGCGGCCCGTGCATCAGCATGAACGCCGTGTCGGTCGATGCATAGACCGTGCAGTCGAACGGGAGGATCTGGACCGTCACGTGAGGCAGGTGCGCCATCTCGATCAGGTGGTTCAACTGGTCTCGCATGACGGCTGGACCGCCGTACATCATGTGCAAGGCCGCTTCGTGGATCACGGCGTGGAGAGGTACGGCGTTCTCGCCGGCGATCACCTGCTGGCGTCGACGTCGGAACTCGACCTTCTTCTCGGCGTATTCGTGGATCACCTCGCTGTACGCCTTGGTCTGGAGGAGGCCGGGGATCAGGTGCGTCTGGTAGTTGCTGAACGAGTTGGCAGCGGCCTCGAATTCGGCCAGATCAAGAGCTCTCGGGACGACATGGGGCCGGTAGTCGCTCCACCAGCCCCTGCCGCTGCTCTGGCACATGGTGGCCATGCCGGCCCGGTAGTCGGGATCGGTCATGTCGCAGACGTCGAGCCAGACGTGCAACCGTTCGATGTTGAGGCTCAGGCGTCCGGCCTCTGTGTGGCTGACAGCAGGACCCTTCATCCCCATCAGCTCGCCGATCTCCGGACCGGACATGCCGGTGGCCTCGCGCAGGCGGCGAAGTTCCTCGCCAAAGCGGCGTTGACGTTCGCTGATGACACCTCTGAGTCCCATGCTCGTCACCTCTCGTCCGGACGGATGGTTGCTCACGGGAAGTGTATGGGTGATTGCGGAGGGTGTTGCAAAAATGGATCGAGGTCAATTACAGTCATGGAAGCCACGCATCCAATGGGTTGTCAGTAACGTCCAACCCAAGGGCAGTTGGTACCGACTGCCCGGGCACCGAAGAGCACTCGCATGCGGCGCTTCCAGTCCCGCTACGGGCTTGTTCACGGCGACAGACCCCAAGGTGTGCCCCCTCTACACCGCAGGGAGATTCCCCGTGTGTACCCCCAACCTCAACTCCCCCACCCTCACCCTCGCCCGGCAGTCGTTGCGCGACGCGATGGCGCGCGCCGGGTGGGACGACGACCGCATCTTCGACGCCGAACTCGCCCTCGTCGAGTTGATCGTCAACGCCTGGCGGCACGGGCGGACCTCCGCGCCCGTCGTCCAGATCCTTTTCCTCTACCGCACCCTCCGGGTCTCGGTCGGCGACGAGAGCCACACCCTCCCCGAGCAGCGACGATCCACCGCCCTCGGCGAACTCGCCGACGAGCGGTTCCACCGCGCGCTCGACTACGTCGGC
>NZ_BAAAKJ010000321.1:3347-7940 GCF_039527695.1 Kitasatospora putterlickiae | reverse complement strand
ACCGCCCTCGGCGAACTCGCCGAGGGCGGGCGGGGGCTCCAACTCGTCGCGGGGCTCACCCACCGGTGGGGCGTCGAGTCGCACAAGAGAGGCAAGCTCGTCTGGTTCGAGCTGGACTCGGCCGCATGATGATCGCCGTCGGCCTGCTCGTCCTCGCCTCGGCGTTCGTCGGCGCGATCGGTGAGGTGCTGACGCGATCACTGCGGGACCGCGTCGACCGGGCGGGCAGCACGGTCGACGAGCATAGGTGCCATTAATGGCACTCTGCCCCCTCGCCCGGTCCGGCGTGAGGGGGCGGAGCGTAGATTCGGCTCATGAACGAGCACCCTCCGGTCCTGGTCAGCCGTCGTCTCGCGCCCGGTGTCGCCGAACGGCTCACCGCGCACCACGCGGCCACCGTGCACGACTCCGACCTGCCGATGGCGCGCGCCGAGCTCCTCGCGGCCGTCCGCGGCCGCCGGGCGCTGATCACCACCCTGGACGACCGGGTGGACGCCGAACTCCTCGATGCCGCCGGCCCCGGCCTCGAAATCGTGGCCAACCACGCGGTCGGGTACCACAACGTCGACCTCGCGGCCTGCGCCGAGCGCGGCATCCCGGTCACCAACACCCCGGGCGTGCTGACCGCCGCCACCGCCGACATGGCGTGGGCGCTGCTGCTGGCCGCCACCCGTCGCCTCGGCGAGGGCGAGCGTCTGCTGCGCTCCGGTGAGGCCTGGGCCTGGGCGCCGAACTTCCTGCTCGGCCTGGAGCTGACCGGCACCCCGCTCGGCATCCTCGGCATGGGCCGGATCGGGCAGGCGGTGGCCCGCCGGGCGCGCGGCTTCGACATGCCGGTCCGCTACCACAACCGCCACCCGCTCCCGCCCGAGCGGGCCGACGGCGCCGAGTGGCTGCCGCTGGACGACCTGCTCGCCACCTCCACCGTCCTGGTCGTCACCTGCCCGCTGAGCGACGCCACCCGCCACCTGCTGGACGCCCGCCGGCTCGCCCTGCTGCCGCCCGGGGCCGTGGTGGTCTCGATGACCGCCGGCGTCGTCGACGAGGAGGCGCTCGCCGCCGCCCTGGAGTCCGGCGCGCTGTTCGCCGCCGCCGTCGACAACTTCGAGCACGAGCCCGCCGTCCCCTCCGCCCTCCTCGCCCAGGACCGCGCCGTCCTCGCTCCCCACCTGGGCAGCGCCACCGTCCGCACCCGCCAGGCGATGGGCGACCTCGCCGTCGACAACGTCCTCGCCGCCCTCTCCGGCAAGGCCCCGCTCACCCCGGTGGGCCGGTAGCCGGGGCGTGACCACGGGCGTGGGAAGTCGGCGAGGCCGACTTCCCTCGCCAGGACGGGCGGCCCGGGCCGGCGGTTACGGGCCGGTGAGGTGGTTGGTGGTGGCGGCTCGCACGCCGGTCCCGGTCCCGGAAACACAGGTGCACAGCTGAGCCGGGGGACCAGCCCGGGCCTTACGCGCGGTCGGCGGGGCCGTTGATCTCGCGGCGGGCCTGCCAGGTGGTGTGTTCGCGGGAGACGGCGTCCTCGGCGTCGCGGGAGAGACGGGCCCAGAGTTCCTCGGCGTCGGGGGAGCCGACGTCGAGGTGGGCGAGCTGGGCGCGGATCTGGGCCAGTTCGTCGGCGGCCAGGCCGTAGGCGGCGGCGAGCGGGCGGTACTGGCGCAGTTGGGCCCAGGCGGTGACCGAGGCGGCCACGGCGGAGACGGTGCCGAGCGCGTCGAAGGAGAACTCGCCCATCGCCCGCAGCACCGCGAGCACCAGGCCGAGCAGCGGCAGCCCGACGCCGGCCACGCCGGTCCAGAAGCCGGCGCGGGCGCAGTAGCGGGACTTGGAGCGGTACCAGTCCTGCTGCACCTGGATGCGCTCGCGCAGGTAGACGTCCCGGCGGACGGTCAGCGGTTGCTCGCGCAGGCCGCGCATCGCCGCCGTGATCTGGCTCTCCGGGGGCCGCCCGGCCAGGCCGGGGCCGACCGCGCGGCTGCCCCGGAACGCGTGCAGCACCCGGCCGAGCTGGAGGCCGTACAGTCCCTCGGCGTCCGGCAGCGGACGCGGTGGCGGCTGGACGGCGTCGGCCCGGACGGCGAACTTCCAGGCGAGGGTCTTCACCGACTCGGCGGCGGCCCGGCCCTCGTACCAGAGGCCCTGCGGGTTCTGCCGGCTGGTCACGGCGGAGAGGGCGATCGCGCCGAGGTAGGCGACGGCGGCGAGCCAGGACCATACGGTGCCGTCGGCCGAGCCGGCCGTGGCGGCCGCGACCAGCAGCAGCAGTTCGGCGGCGGAGAGCCGCACCGCCCTGGACTGCCCCTGTTGGGAGGCCGAGTCGGCCGCCCAGAAGAGCTCCGGCAACAGCTCGCGCTCCCGCACCACCCGGTCCGACCCGCCCGTGCCCGACGCCATTCCGTCCCCCCACTCGCGGCTCCGCCGCCGCCCCGGCGGTACCTGCCCCGCGACGAGGCCCGGTACGCCTCGGGTGGGGCTGCGGCGGCGGAGGTGGCCACCGGGCCCGCCGCGATCCGGTGTCCCCTCAGCCGGCCGCCGGCGGGGACGGGAACGGGACGTGCGGGGGGTGGCCGGGGCAGCACGTGGTCTGGTGCGGGCCGGGAGGGAGGTGTGCGGGTTGGCCAGGGGACGGGCTGCGTCACGGTCCGTGGCCGGCGACTGCCCCTGCCCGGCAGGGGCGGGCGTGCGGGGCGGCCAGGGGCATGGGAGGCGGGTGCTGCGGCCCCCGCCGCGGGCGCGGGGCCCGGCGGCGGGGCGTGTCGGCTCGGGTGTGCTCCAGGTCGGCCGCTGGCGTAGGCGGCCTGGTGCCGGCGGCTCCGCCGGTGTACGGCGGAGGGCGGACGGGGTCAGAAGGTGTAGAAGATCCGCTCCGCGTTGTCGGACATCTGCTTCGCGTTCCACTCGGTGCCGCCGGGCACGTTGCCGGAGCGGAACAGGGGCGGGGTGGCGCCGGTGCCGGCGAGGGCGGCGTCCGCCAGGCGGTCCACGGCGGAGGCGACCACGGCCTGCATCAGGGCGCTGGTGACGATGGTGGAGACCGGGCCGAAGGTGGTCTCGGCGCCGGGGTGGGTCAGCTCGCCGTCGCCGACGGCGATCTTGTTGTCCAGGACGACGTCGCAGTGGTCCTTCAGGTACGTGCCGGAGGGGTGCGCCGAGGCGATCTCGCGGGGGTAGGCCAGCGAGGTCAGTCCGATCACCTTCAGGCCCCGGTCCCGGGCGTGCTGGGCCAGCTCGACCGGCATCACCTGGCGGCCGGAGAGCGAGATGAGGAACAGCAGGTCACCACTGGTGGCGGGGGTGTGGTCGAGGGCGGCGGTGGCCAGGCCGGAGACCCGTTCCAGCGCGCTGGACAGCGGCGCAGGCATCACCGTGACCCCGGCCATCCCGGGGACCTCCAGCAGGTTCATCGGCACCAGCCCGCCGGCCCGGTAGACCACGTCCTGGGCGGCCAGCGAGGAGTGGCCGGCGCCGAAGGTGAAGATCCTGCGCCCTTCGGTGATCGCCTCGGCCAGCAGGGCGGCGGCGGCCTCGATGTTCTCCGCCTCCTCGGTGCGGACCCGCTGGAGGTGCGCGATCGCGGTGTCGAAGTACCGGCCGACCAGCTCGCTCATCTGTTGCCTTCGCTCTCTGCCGGTGGGGGATTCCGGCCGGGTGGGGGGCGGGCCGTGGTGGTCCGGCCGCGGGGAGGAAGCTACGGCCAGCACCGTGCTGCCTCACCGGCGCCGCTGTCAACAGGCGGGAAAAGCGACCCCTTGCGCCCGGCGGCGGGCCCGGTAGTCGGTGCGGTAGGTCAGAATTGGCGATGAGGACACCGAGGAACGGAGCCAGCGGCGATGTCTGGGCTGATCGACACCACTGAGATGTACCTTCGCACCATCCTGGAGCTGGAGGAGGAGGGCATCACCCCGATGCGCGCCCGGATCGCCGAGCGCTTGGAGCAGAGCGGTCCCACGGTCAGCCAGACGGTCGGCCGGATGGAACGCGACGGACTGCTGCGCGTCGCGGGTGACCGGCACCTGGAGCTGACCGAGGAGGGCCGCCGGCTCGCGGTGCGGGTGATGCGCAAGCACCGCATCGCCGAGTGCCTGCTGGTCGACGTGATCGGCCTGGAGTGGGAGCAGGTGCACGAGGAGGCCTGCCGCTGGGAGCACGTGATGAGCGAGACGGTCGAGCGCAAGGTGCTCGCCATGCTCGGCCACCCCACCCAGTCCCCGTACGGCAACCCGATCCCGGGGCTGGACGAGCTGGGCGACGCCAAGGCCGAGGGCGAGGGCTTCGACGCCGGGCTGGTCCCGCTGGACACCGTGCTGCCGGGTGCGGACGGCTCCGACGTGGTGGTCCGCCGGATCGGCGAGCCGATCCAGACCGACGGCGACCTGATGCGCACGCTGCGCCGGGCCGGGGTGCGGCCGGGGTCGACGGTGCGGGTGAGCGCCGGGGTCGGCGGGGTGCTGGTGGGCACCGGCGACAACGCCGCCGAGCTGGGCAAGGACATCGCCGCGCACGTGTTCGTCGCGCAGGCCTGAGCGCGGGAGCGCGGGGCGGGCGGTAGGGGGCGGCAACGCCGGACGGGGCCGGGCGCTCCCCGCGCACCCG
>NZ_BAAAKJ010000321.1:0-3277 GCF_039527695.1 Kitasatospora putterlickiae | reverse complement strand
GGCGGCGAGCGTAACAACCCCGCCGGCGCCCGTGCCACCGAATTAACCGGCCCCGTCCGGCCCCTCCCGTTCCCTCCCGCCTTCCGTGGCACCGGCCTCCCCGAACCCGGCCGGTACCACGGCCCCGCCCTGTCCCCTCCGGCTCCCCTCCGTCCCTCCCGTCCGCCCCGCCCGGCTTCCCCGACCGAGCGCCCCGTCCGGCGACCCCTCACGCTGGGAGTTCTCCCACTCGGACGATCAAGGCAATCCTTGAGCGCTGTCACTCGTCCGAGGGGCTTTCACCGTTGACCAGCGGGTACACCGAAGCCTTATCCGCACATGCGTATGACGGGCCCCGCCTCCGGTGGGAGACAAGGCCCGTCACTCGCGCGCGGGGTGTCGCGCGGCGCACGCCCTCACCCGATCGGCGTAGGGCGGCAGTCCGGGGAGGCGGTCAGCGCACCGCCGCGGGCAGGGCCGGCCGGGGCGCGCCCGACGGCGCGTCACGCCCGCAGGCGTAGGCCAGCGGGCTGATCAGCTCGGCCGCGTCCGGCAGCCAGCGGCTGAGCGCGGTGGGCGAGCGGGCCCACTGGGCGAAGCCGCCCGAGCCGACCCGGGACGGCGGGGCCACCGTCCAGTCGCCCTCGCCGCGGGCCACCAGGTCCAGCCGGCCGGGCGCCCAGCCCAGCTTGCGGAGCATCTCCGGCAGCCGGGCGGCCACGCCGGGCAGCACCAGGAAGTGCAGCCGACGGCCGGAGCGCCCGGGGGCGGCCGGGACCACCACCGCCGGCCCCAGCTGCAGCCCCATCCGCTCCATCCGCGCCAGCGCCAGGCAGCCGGCCACCTCCGGGACGTCCAGCACGTCGAAGGACCGGCCGGTCGGCAGCAGGATCGACGCCTCCGGGTGCTCCGTCCACCAGCGCAGCACCGCGCCCGGCCCCGCGCTCGCCCGGCGCGCCCAGTCCGTGTCGATCGGGTGGGCGCCGGGGAGGGCGCAGCGCCGCTCGCCGCAGGAGCAGCGCGCGGGCCCGTCGCCATCGACCAGCCAGGCACCCGGGGCGACCTCCCAGTGGCAGGTCTCGGCGTAGCCGACGGCCTCGATGAGCAGCGGCGGCGCTCCGCGGCCGGAGCCCTGGCCGGGAGGATCGGGGATGTCTTCCACGGGGAGCTCAACTACCGTGCGTGAGAGGGGTTACGGGCGCGCCGGGACCGCTGGGCCACCCGGGTGTGATTCACCCGAACCGGTGAGGCGGACCGTGCGGGAGCGCGCCGGGGGGAGCCGAGGTGGGCGCAGTGGGGGCGCACAGGAGCATTCTGCCGGGCGCGTGGGGGGTGGGGATCGTCACCGTGGGTATCCCGCTGGCGTTGCTGATCGCTAACCTGGTGTCAGTTTCCTTGAACGGTCGGACAGTCGGCAACTCGGCAACAGAGATCAGCAGAAAGCGTCGCCCGCCGGCCGGGACCGGAGGGTGTGGGGAGGCGAAGCCCAATGGCCGCGAGACCACTTGTCGCACGACAGCCCAACGAGCGTCTCCAGCAGCTGATCCAAGAGGCCAGCTGCTCCAACGCAGGTCTGGCACGGAGAGTCAACCTCTGCGGTGCCGAGCACGGCCTGGACCTGCGGTACGACAAGACCTCCGTCGCGCGTTGGCTCCGTGGCCAGCAGCCGAGGGGGCAGGCGCCGGCGGTGATCGCCGAGGCGCTCGGGCGCAAGCTGGGGCGCGGCGTGTCGGTCGAGGAGATCGGCATGGCCGACGGCAAGAACCTCAGCTCCGGCATCGGCCTGCAGTTCGCGCCGACGCTGGGCGCCGCGCTGGAGCAGGTCTGCGAGCTGTGGCGCAGCGATGTCGGCCGCCGGGACTTCCTGACCGGGGCGACGGTGGCGGCCTCCGCCCTGGTCGAGCCCAGCCGGGACTGGCTGATCACCCCGCCCGACCCGGTGGTGGCCCGCAGCGGCGGCACCCGGGTCGGCCCGACCGACGTCGCGGCCGTCAAGGCGACCACCGCGATGCTGGTCGACCTGGACCACCGGTTCGGCAGCGGGCACGTCCGCCCGGTGGTGGTGCACTACCTCAACAGCGTGGTCTCCGGGCTGCTCGGCGGCTCCTACCGGGACGAGACCGGACGTCAACTCTTCGCCGCGGTCGCGCGGTTGACCGAGCTGGCGGGCTACATGGCGGTGGACACCGGTCAGCCGGGCCTGGCCCAGCGCTACTACATCCAGGCGCTGCGGCTCGCCCAGGCCGCCGACGACCGGGGCTACGGCGGGTACGTGCTGGCGGCCTCGATGAGCCACCTGGCGGCGACCCTGGGCAACCCGAGGGAGATCGCCCAACTCGCCCGGGCCGCCCAGGAGGGCGCCCGGACGGTGGCCACCCCGACCGCGATGGCGATGTTCTACGCGGCCGAGGCGCGCGGGCACGCCCTGCTCGGTGACGCCAAGGCCTGCGAGGCGGTGGCCGCCAAGGCGCTGGAGATGATGGAGAAGCGCCGCCCGGAGGACGATCCGGACTGGATCGCCCACTTCGACGACGCCTACCTCGCCGACGAACTGGCCCACTGCCACCGGGACCTCGAACAGGCCGGCCCGGCCGAGCACTACGCCCGCCGGGCGCTCGACCTGCACCCGCCGACCCGGGTGCGGCGCCGCGCGGTGGACCTCGTGCTGCTGGCGACGGCGCAGCTCCAGCAGCGGGACGTCGAGCGGGCCTGCGAGACCGGGGCCCAGGCGGTCCGGCTGCTGAGCGGGCTGCGGTCCAACCGGGGCGTGGAGTACCTGGACGAGTTCCGGCGCCGGCTGGAGCCCTACCGGGAGCAGCGGGTGGTCCGCGAGTTCCAGGCCAGGGCGGAGGCGGAGGCGGCCTGAGCCGGGGCCGTCAAGGAGGTCGGCGGGGAGCGTGCAGGGTCGGTGAGGATGGACCGCCCACGTGGTCGGCCGGTTCGGTGAACCGGTAGCGTGGGCGCGACGTCCAAGGAACTGTGATGCTCCCAAGAACCGACGAGATGTGGTCCGCCGTCAGCGCGCGGTCGTGCACAGGTGAGGAATCGCGTTGAGCCAGCGCCGCTCGTACCACAACTCGGGTGACTTCAACCTGGACGACCTGTTCCGTCCGGAGCCCGGTCAGCAGCCGGGGCATCAGCAGGCCCCGCCGCAGGGCCAGCAGCCGGGGCATCAGCCGCAGGGACAGCCGCCGCAGGGACAGCCGTACGGGCCGCCGTACGGCCAGCCGCCGGCCGCGCCGTACCCGGGCCGGCCGGCCGGACAGCCGTCCGGCCAGCCGGAGTACTTCGGGGACGG
>NZ_BAAAKJ010000320.1:0-4942 GCF_039527695.1 Kitasatospora putterlickiae | reverse complement strand
TCGGGCAGCGCGGCGGCGAGCGGACTGCCGGTGACGACACCGGCCGCCAGGTTGTAGGCCAGCTCCTCGTCCAGCTGTCCCTCTCCGCCCGGCACGACCTCCCGCCCGCAGGCCTGCTCGACCGCGTCGGCCGCCCGCCCCAGCACCGTGCGGTGCGCCTCCTCGGCCTGCCGACCGGTGAGCTCGCGCACCCATCCGGCCGCCCGCCGGCCCGCCTCGCCCGCCTCGGCGAGCAGCCCGTTCACCACGTGCCGCTGCTCGCGCTCCCGCTGCTCCTGGTCCTCGTCCTCGAGGTCCACCTCGTCCACCCGGACGGTCACGTTCGTCATGACCGGTGAACTCGCCGGCACCACCACGGTCACGGCAGGCCGGTGAGTTTTCGGAGATCACCACGAGCAGGGCTGCAGCCGGGGACCAGCGGTCCCGGCTGCGGCCTTGTGAGGGTGGGTGGCGGTCAGCAGGCGCCGGTGGAGCAGGACGACTGCGGTGCGGTGCCCAGGGAGATGAGCTGGGGGGCGGCCGGGGTGGCGCAGCAGCCGCCTTCGGTGTCCTGCTGGGCGTCGGGCTGGTCGAAGAGGCCGGCGCCGCCGCAGACGCCGGTCTCGGGGAGGGTGAGTTCGACGCGCTGGGCGTCGTCGTGGTCGCCGGCGAGGTGGGCGGCGACGGAGCGGACCTGCTCGTAGCCGGTGAGGGCGAGGAAGGTGGGGGCGCGGCCGTAGGACTTCGCGCCGACGAGGTGGACGCCCTGTTCGGGGTGGGAGAGCTCGTTGACGCCGTGGGGGTAGACGGTGCCGCAGGAGTGCTGGTTGGGGTCGATCAGCGGGGCGAGCGCGGTCGGGGCCTGGAGGCGCTCGTCGAGGCCGAGGCGCAGTTCGCCGAGGAAGGACAGGTCGGGGCGCAGGCCGGTCAGGACGATGACCTCGTCCAGGTCCTCGGTGCGGGTGCCGTCCTCGGCGACGAGGGCGAGCCGGCCGTCGGTGTTCTTCTTGATGGCGGTGGTGCGGAAGCCGGTGAGGGCGGTGGCGTGGCCGTTCTCGACGGCGGCCTTCGCGGCCTGGCCCAGCGCCCCGCGGGCGGGGAGCTGGTCGGCGGTGCCGCCGCCGAAGGTGGAGCCGGTGATGCCGCGGCGCAGGACCCACACCGTGTGGGTGCCGGGTTCGGTCTTGGCGAGGTCGGCGAGGGCGGCCAGGGCGGTGAACGCGGAGGCGCCGGAGCCGATGACGGCGGTGCGCCGGCCCGCGTAGCGGGCACGGACCTGCGGGTCGTCGAGGTCGGGGACGCGGTAGGAGAGGTGGGCGGTGTTGGCGTGCTCGCCGAGGGCGGGCAGGCCGTCGGCGCCGGCGGGGCTGGGGGTGTTCCAGGTGCCGGAGGCGTCGATGACGGCGGCGGCGGTGATCCGCTCCTCGTGGCCGTCGGCGTGGGTGAGGTGGACGGTGAAGGGCTGCTCGTCGCGGCCGGAGTCGACGACGCGGTCGCGGCCGGAGCGGGCGACGCCGGTCACCCGGGTGTTGTAGCGGACGCGGGGGCCGAGGGCGTCGGCGAGGGGCTGGAGGTACTGCTCGGCCCAGTCGGCGCCGGTGGGGTAGGCGGCGGCATCGGGGCGGGTCCAGCCGGTGGGGGCCAGCAGCTTCTCGGCGGCGGGGTCGAGGAGTTCGGCCCAGGTGGAGAACAGCCGCACGTGGCCCCACTCGCGCACCGCGGCCGCGGCGGCGGGCCCGGCTTCGAGGACCAGGGCCGGCAGGCCGCGCCGGGTGAGGTGGGCGGCGGCGGCCAGGCCGATCGGGCCGGCGCCGATGACGAGGACGGGCAGGCCGGTGGCGGAGGTCATGGCGGTGGTCTCCTTCGGGACGGGCGGGTGCCGGTTCGACCGAACCCATCTGATTCGACAAACGTCGATGTGCTGACGGTTCCGACCTTGCCACCCAGGATCGACAGATGTCAACATAGACGCATGTCGAATCTGGAGTTGCCGGTCCTGGAGCCCGAGGCCGTGCCGTGCTGCGCGCCGCTGTCCTCGGCGGAGTTGTCCGTCGGGGACTCGGTGACGATGGCGGCCATGTTCAAGGCGCTCGGCGACCCGGTGCGGCTGCGGCTGTTCTCCAAGGTCGCCTCCGCGGAGGGCGGGGAGGCGTGCGTGTGCGACATCCAGGACGTCGGGGTGTCCCAGCCGACCGTCTCCCACCATCTGAAGAAGCTGCGCGAGGCCGGGCTGCTGACCTCCGAGCGGCGCGGGACCTGGGTGTACTACCGGGTCGCCCCGTCGGTGGTGGCCGGCATGGCCGCCCTGCTCGACCTCGACCGCTGATGCCCGACCCGCGCCACCGGCCGGCTCCCCGCGCCGTCCCCGCACTCACCCTCGCCCCGATGCTGCCCGAGCACGCCGAACAGGTCCTGGTCATCTACCGGGCCGGGATCGAGGAGGGCAACGCCACCTTCGAGACCGAGATCCCGCTGTGGGAGGCGTTCGACGCCGCCCGCCTGCCCGGCCACCGGCACGTCGCGCTCGGCGCCGACGGCCGGGTGCTGGGCTGGGCCGCGGTGAGCTCGGTCTCCTCGCGTCCCGCCTACGCCGGGGTGGTCGAGCACTCCGTCTACGTCCACCCCGACGCGCGGGGCCGGGGCGTCGCCGGCGCGCTGCTGGCCGCGCTGATCGCCTCCACCGAGCAGGCCGGGATCTGGACGATCCAGTCCTCGGTGTTCCCGGAGAACACCGCCAGCCTCGCCCTGCACGCCCGCGCCGGGTTCCGCGTGATCGGCACCCGCGAGCGCGTCGCCCGCCACCACGGTCGCTGGCGCGACACCGTGCTGATCGAGCGCCGCAGCCCCGCCGTCCACTGACCGGCCCCGGCGAACGCGGACAGGCCCGCCCCCGATCTGGGGGCGGGCCCGTCTGCCGCGGCGGTCGTCGGTCAGCTTGCCGGGGCGAACTTCCGGCGCCAGGCCAGCGAGACGTAGACCAGGGCGATCAGGACGGGCACCTCGATGAGGGGGCCGACGACCCCGGCGAGGGCCTGGCCGGAGGTGACGCCGAAGGTGCCGATCGCGACCGCGATGGCGAGCTCGAAGTTGTTGCCGGCCGCGGTGAACGCCAGGGTGGCGGTGCGGTCGTAGCCGAGGCCCAGGCCCTTGCCGAGGGCGAAGGTGCCGAACCACATGAGCGCGAAGTAGACCAGCAGCGGCAGCGCGATGCGGGCGACGTCCAGCGGCTGCGAGGTGATCGTCCTCCCCTGGAGGGCGAAGAGGATCACGATGGTGAACAGCAGCCCGTACAGGGCCCAGGGGCCGATCCTCGGGAGCAGGCCGCTCTCGTAGCGTTCACGGCCGAGCCTCTTCTCCCCGAGGCGGCGGGTCAGGAACCCGGCGACGAGCGGGATGCCGAGGAAGGCGACGACGTTGAGCGCGATCTTCCACATCGAGACGTCCAGGTGCTCGCCCTCACCCAGGCCCAGCCAGCCGGGCAGCAGGTCGAGGTAGAACCAGCCCAGGACGCTGAACATGACCACCTGGAACACCGAGTTCAGGGCGACGAGGACCGCTGCGGCCTCGCGGTCGCCGTAGGCGAGGTCGTTCCAGATGATCACCATGGCGATGCAGCGGGCCAGCCCGACGATGATCAGCCCGGTGCGGTACTCCGGCAGGTCGGCCAGGAAGATCCACGCCAGGGCGAACATCACCGCGGGCCCGACCAGCCAGTTGATCACCAGCGAGGAGGCCATCAGCTTCCGGTCGCCGGTGACGGTGTCGAGGCGGTCGTAGCGGACCTTCGCCAGCACCGGGTACATCATGACCAGCAGCCCGAGCGCGATGGGCAGCGAGATCCCGCCGACCTCCACCTTCGCCAGCGCGTCGTTCAGCCCGGGGATCAGCCGGCCCAGCCCGAGGCCGACGGCCATCGCGACGAGGATCCACACCGCGAGGTAGCGGTCGACGAAGGACAGCTTCCCGGCCACCGACGCCGCCTCGGGCCTGGCCTGGGTGGCGGGTTCGGTGCGGGGCATCAGCAGGACCTCTTCACGTCGGCGTTCGCGCGGGCGGTGGCGGCGAGGCTGGCGAGTTGCGAGGAAAGGGCCTCCAGGACCTCCGGCTTGAGCCGGTAGTACGTGAAGCGCCCGCACGGCTCGGTGTCCACCACCCCGGCGTCCCGCAGCACCTTGAGGTGGTTGGAGAGGTTGGTCTGGCGGGCGCCGGTCTCCTCCACCAGGTGCGTGGTGCACAGGGTCTCGCGGGCCAGCAGGGTCACGATCCGCAGCCGCAGGGGGTCGGACAGCACTCGCAACAGTTCAGTGTCGACTGACATCACCATGGGCTGATACTTTCACATCAGCCGGGACTGACACCAGCGGCGGCTGACGCGTCCTGCGGTTGCCGCTGTGGCCACCCCGGCCCGGACGCCCGACCCGAACGAAGGACCGCCCACTGATGACCGCCGCGCCGCTCGCCTCCGTGCTGTTCGTCTGCATCCACAACGCCGGCCGCTCCCAGATGGCCGCCGGCTTCCTCACCCACCTTGCCGGGGACCGCGTTGAGGTCCGCTCCGCCGGCTCCGCCCCCGGCCACGAGGTCAACCCGGCCGCCGTCGCCGCCATGGCCGAGCTCGGCATCGACATCTCCGACCAGCGCCCGAAGATCCTCACCACCGAGGCCGTTCGGGCGTCCGACTACGTCATCACCATGGGCTGCGGCGACGCCTGCCCGTACTTCCCCGGCAAGCGCTACCTCGACTGGAAGCTCGACGACCCGGCAGGCCAGGGCGTCGAAGCCGTCCGCCCGATCCGCGACGCCATCAAGACCCTGATCGAGGACCTGGTCGCCGAGATCGACGCCAAGCACACGGCCGGCTGACCGCGCCCTGGTTGAAGCCGGACCCGATTCATCGCCACGGGACAGCGCGCCGGTGAGTTCCGCCCCGCCGACCTCACCGTCGCAGGTCACAGCCGTCCAC
>NZ_BAAAKJ010000319.1:0-6476 GCF_039527695.1 Kitasatospora putterlickiae | reverse complement strand
TCACTTCGCCGCCTTCGCCAGCATCGCAGCAGCCCTCATCTGCGCCCGCAGGCTCCCCAAATGAGATGTCTTCTTAAAGGATCGCGGTCGACGATAGCCCCATGCCCAGATGCGCCGTCCGGACAGGTTGATTGCGTTTGCCGGGTGGTGATCGCTTGACTTGTACCAAGGTCCAACGCTGAGGCTTGTGGCATGGATGACGCAGACGAGTTGTTCAGCATCGCGGAGGTCTCGGCGCGGATCGGTCTGGCGCCCGACACGCTGCGCTACTTCGAACGTCAGGGGATCGTGCCGTCTCCTCGGCGCGACAACGCGGGCCATCGCCAATACACGACGGCCGATGTCGAGCTGATCCGCATGTTGGTTCATCTCCGTGAGACGGGGATGCCACTCGCCGACATTGCGCAGTTCACAGGCGCCGACGACAAGGTCACAGATCCAGCCGGCCTCCGGCTGGAGTTGCTCACGGCTCACCGCCGTCGCGTCCAAGATCGCCGCGAGGACCTGGACCGTGCCCTCAAAGTGATCAGCCGCAAGATCGCGGACTACAGCGAGCGGACCACGAGTTCGCTGGAACTCCTCGACCGGCCGGACTGCACGATCGCCTTCAGCGCCCAGGGAGAGGGGCCACTGCTGTTCCTCGTCGGCGCGCCGGCGGGACGAGCTGGCTTTGCAGCACTGGCACACGAGCTTGCAGGACGGTTCAGGGTCGTCACCCACGATCCGCGCGGCATCGGTGCCAGCCGCGCGGTATCGGAGATGGCTCCCCCCACGCCCGAGGTCCTGGCTGAGGACCTTGCTGCACTCGTCGACCGGTTCACTGGCGGGCCCGCGCTGTTCGTTGGTACCAGCGGTGGTGCCGTGACACTGCTAGAGCTGGCCAAGCAGCATCCCCACCTGGTCGACCGGGCCGTCTTGCATGAGCCACCCCTTGTATCTCTCCTTAACGACGCGGACCTGACGGACCGCGCTGCGGCAGCGTTCATAGCGGCGGAAACTGACCCCCAATGGGCGGTGCAAGAGTTCTTTGATTTCAGCGGCGCCGGCCACCACACAGGCCCCGATCAGACGCCTCCCGTGCACATGGCTCTACCCGAGCTGCCGACTGAGGAACTCGAGAAGAACCGCTACTTCCTGGGGCGGATGGCTGGCCCCACGGTCTTTTACGTGCCCGACATCGAAGCCACCCGTCGGATTTCGGTGGTGCTGTGCGCGGGCGCGCTGAGCCATCACCAGATGGCGCGCCGGGCCACCCAAGCACTCGCTGGCCAGCTGGGACTACCTCTGATCGACATGCCCGGCAACCACGTGGGCGCAAGCGCCGAGCCGACAGAGTTCGCCCGCGCCGTTGTGCCCCTGCTCGAACGCTGAACATAACCCCTGGCCCCTGCTGTACCGCCGCTACAGACTGGTCACTGGCCACCTAGGCACAAGCCAGGGTGCGCCGCCAGCGGCTCGGGCTGATCGGCCCGTGGGGGTCGGCGGGAATCGTCTGGCCGGGCAGGTCCTGCGTGGTGGCCTCCTGGTTGATCCAGGCGACAAGGCGCCTGATCCGGTTGGCGAGTGAGGTGTTGGTCAGGCTGCCCTGGTGTCCGCGTTGGTGGGCGTCGTGGTGGCTGGTGCTGAGCAGGAGTTCGCCGGGTGGCACCATCCGTTCCAGGATCCGGATGGCGCGGACGACGGGGGTGATCGCGACCCAAGGGACGGTGCGGATCTCGCCCGTACTGATGTGGTTGCCGTCGTCGTCGATGACGTTCTGTAGTGGCGGCCGGTGATCAGATGGGGCCCGGCGGCCTCTTCTTCGTGGAGGTCGGCGTCGGCGGGGCCGGTGACCTGGCTGCGGATGAGGTGGCGGGTGGTGCCGTCGGTGTCCGGAGCGGGGGCGGGGCAGCAGCCGGACCGCAGGGCCTGCACTTCCTGGGGACGCATTCCTGTCAGGTGCAGGAGGATTACGGCGGCGGCTGTGCCCAGGTGGCGTCGCAGGTCACCGGCTTCGTCGAAGTTGATGCTGGTGCGCCAGAACCGTCCTTCGATCAGGCCGGTGACCGGCGTGGTGAGGGGGCAGGGCCCGGGCCGCTCCGCCGCCAGCCGGGACAGGCGGTGGAGTCGGCCGGCCCACTGGACCTGCTTGAGGCTGGAGCCGGTGCGGGCGGCGATGTAGATGCGGGCCGCGCCGGAGTTTCCCCGGATCGTGGCCGTGGGCAGCGGGGCGCCTTCGGACAGTATCGGCCGCAGGTAGGCGCGCAGGGCTTCGGCGCCTTCGGGTGAACTGGGATTCGCGTGGGCCCGGCCGGTCATGCGGGTGCGCTCGTCCCAGGCGGCCAGGATGTCGTCGGCGAGGTCCTCGACCACGCGGATCGACCACATCAGCAGCGGTGCGACCACGCGCGGATCCAGCGGCTCGGTGGTGTTCTCCCGGCCGCCGGGCTGGTTCTCCTCCGGTAGATAGTCGTCGACGCCCTCGGTGTCCCACGGTGGCCGGAGGAGTCCCACCGGCTGGGCGGCGAGCTTGTCGTACTCCCACAGGTCCGAGAGGTAGGACAGGTAGTGCCCGGCAGTGAGGCGGCCTACCCCCTTCGTCCCGAACGGGCGGGTGCGGGGGCCGGGCGACGCGGTCGAGGCGAGGTGGCAGCAGTTGGTGCTGATCTGGCGGTGGCACTGTGAGCGTCACGAGGTCCGCTCGCCGGGGCGTCCGTATCCGGGCATCGTCCCCCTTCTGAAGGCGGCCCAGGTCGAGCCAACCTTGCGGCAGCTCTATCCCTTCACCAGTCACCACACTCTGTGCTTCAGCAGCTGCACCACATACCCGTGGGTCCTGCGGGCGCCGGTGGTAGACCCGCTGATCGACGGCCGATTCCGCATCCGCCAGCCCCGAAGCTCCACCGTGATCGGTTACGCCGACAGCCCCGAGGAAGCCATCATCCTGGTCACCGCTCACCTTCCGGCCAGCCTCGGACCAGCAGTAAGCCGCAGCGACAGCCCTGGGTGATCGCCGGCGAACCTGCCGTCAAACTCCGTTGAGACTCGTCAGGCTTCGATGAGACGGGTCACATCTCGTCGAAGCCGTGACCGCGCTGCTGGCGGCCTACGACCAGCTCGGCGACGAAGCGTTGGCCCTACTGGCCGCCGAGAAGCAGGACACGTCCGAGGGGCGCCGGGCCCGGAAGGCGCGCACCGCGCTGCGCGAGGCCGCCGACATGCTGCTGACCGCCGTCCAGGCCCTGTTCACCGTCCACGGGAGTGCCGGCCTCGGTGTCGATGGCGCGGTCAGCCACAGCGCCGACGGCACCCCCGTGACCCTGCTCCCCATGCTCAGCACCCGGCAGACCCTCCTCCTGGACGCCTGGGAGAGCGTCCAGGACGCGGTGGACCACCTCGACACCAAGTCCTTCCCCGCCGCCAAGAAGAACCCCGCCCCGGCCCGCGAGCCGGCCCGCACGAGCGCCGCACTGCTGCGCCTGCGCGACGGCGTCCTCGCGCTCGGCCGGGAGCTGGACGCGCGAGGCCTCGGTGACGACGCCGCCGAGTGCCGGGACAGCGCGCAGCAGCTGGAGCGGCTGGAGGCGCGCGTCTGCCCGCAACCCGACCGAACCGGCCCGGTCGGCGTCGCGGTCGGCGTCCTTCAGGGCGTCGGACGCTGAACCTCCGGGCCGGGCGCGGCGGTGCGGCCGGCCTCGACGGCGGCGTCCATCGTGACGGCCAGCACGGGCAGCTCGCGCGTCAGATCGCCGAGCACCGCCCCGGGCATCGCCGCAGTCCGCGCACACACCGCCGCCAGCGCGACGGTGCCTGTCGGTGTCGAGCTTGGCGCAGGGTGGGGCGTCGTCGGCGCGCGCTCGCGATCACCCCGCCGAGTGGTCGCTTTGTCCGTTCGCGCGGCCTCGCTACCCTCCATGCCGTGAGTAATGGTTCGACTACTACTGGTGATGAGACGTCGGACGCATGGAAGGCGGTGTACGGGCTCCCCGACGGGGTCTTCAGCGCCTCCGATCGGGCCCGCATCGAGCTCGGCTGGAGGGCGAAGATGCTGGGGGAGGCGGCGGTCGAGCTGGTCCGCTCCCTGGCCTCGGACCAGGCCTCGGCGGGTGACTGCGCCAAGCTGGCCCGCGACTTCGTCGACCGGGCGAGCTCCCTTCAAGACGACGCGATCGTGGCGGAGCGGATCCGTGGAGCATCGTGGGCCGACATCGCCCGCGGCCTCGGGCAGTCCGACGTGGACAAGGTCCAGGCGAGGTGGGAGGCCACGGTCGCGGCCGCGCTGGCTCGCCAGCCCAGCGGCCTGCAGCCCCTCAACACCGCCAGAAAGCTCGGCTGGGTGGACGCGTGGAGCGACAAGCTGCCTCATCCAGTGGCCGGTTTCCCGAAGGGCGCGCTCGGTCGGGTCCTGGACGCGTCGGAGGGGTCGACAGGGCGCGATCTGGCCGAGGCGGACCGCGCCTTCGCCGGCGGCCTGGAGCTGGCCACCAATGTCTCCTGATCCGTGGGCTGGTGGCCCGATCCCAACCGGCAGCAGGCCGGTTTCGCCTCGGCGTCGGTGAGTTTCGCCCCGCCAAACTCCCCGCCCCAGGTCACAGCGGTGGCCCGCCCCCAAACCGCAGGAGCGGGCCACCGCCCGGGCCGGGGGCCCGCTACGCCTGGAACTCCGTGCTCTGCACCCCGTAGAAGGTGGCCTTCGCCGGCCGCACCGTCGAACGCTCCACCTCGTCGGCCAGGCCGGCGAACCCCGGACTGCGCCGCACCACCCCGAGGAACTTGCCCAGGGCCTCCTTGTCTTCCCACAGCTCCTGCGCCGTGCTGATGATCAGCGACTTGATGTTCTCCGACTCGCTCACCGCTTCTCCCCTCCGGGTCGTTGGCCAGGCGAGCCCTACCCGTCCGTGATCGACTCCGAACGCCACGTCACCGTCGAATTCGCCGTCGCGTGCCAGTCGGCCTTCGGCGAGCCAGCTGCGGCTACGATGCCGCCGGGGCGCCCGCCGGACCCGGGACGCACAACCACGGGCCATCGCCGGCGGGCACCCCTCCGAAGCGGGCAAGGATCCATAAGCCACCCTCGCTGACGTGCTCTCATGCCACTGATCGCACGGCGCGGTCGCAGTGCGGGCAGACGTAGCGGGCGAGGTCGGGCGGGTACCAGCGCTGACCGGGTGCCGCCGGTCGCCACGGGGCGACGGCCATACCACTCCGGGGTGCCCGACCGCCACCACGATGCCCACCACCCCCCTCTCCAGCCCGCGCCGCCGGCCCCGCATCGGGAGAACAGCCGCCAGGGCCGTCGTTGTCCCGGTCACTACTGTTCGGTGTCGCCGTCGTTCTCCGTCCCTCACCTTCCCCGCTGCGCCCCCCGTTTCGGTTTGTCAGTGGTGACGGGCAGAGTGTTGATCATGTTTACGGGATGGTGGCACGTTCGGCCGGACGAGGAGCGTGTGCAGTGGGTGCTGGAGCCGTTCACGGCCGTGGGGCCGTTGTGTTTCGGGATGAGTGCTGACGAGGTGACGCAGGCTCTGCGCGGCGTCACCGAGGACATCGAGCACCGTACGTGGAGCGGCGGGCGCGGCAACAACACGTGGAGGCCCTCGGAGGGCCGGTGCCGGGATTTCGGCCTCCACCTCTACTACCAGGACGGCCGGCTGTCCGGCGTCGCGGTCGATGCGCTGCGCGGACCGCAGGTCACCGCCGACGGCACCGCGCTCGTCGGCCAGGTGCCTTCCGCGCTGGAGCAGTGGATGGGCGAGCACGCAGAAGGCCTGCCCGACGAGCTCTCCTACATGAGCGCAGGCGTGCCCTGCTCAAGCTCCCTGGGCGTCGTGATCAACGTCCAACGGGAAGGTGACCGCCTCCTGACCCGGCCCGTGTTCTACCCCGCCGAAGCGCTCGACGACCTCCCCCACTGGCTACCGCAGAAGACCTGGGAGATCCACTCCTGACGACCCGGCCGGGGCTCCCCGGGCCCGCCTGGTCGCCGCCACTCCTCCCCAGCGCCCGCTGCTGCGCCCTCGCGGTCGGCTCCCGACGGTCCGGGACGGCGCGCGCCGCGGGCAATGGGGTGCGGGGCGCGCCGTCCCCGTCGATCCTCCCAGCCCCCAGGCGTCCCCTCGCCCCGCGGGCCGCTCGACTTCCGTTCTCGTGAACATCCGGCCGTCCGCCAATCTTGGTGGATTCCTTGGTGAACTCCTTGATGCCGCAGGTCGGAGCGGGTCACGGTCGGTGGTGCGTCCCGGCCCCGCCCGGCCGCACGTCTGGGGCGGAGCCGGTCGCGTGCGCGACCGGCAGAGCCGGGTCCTGCGGCTGCTCGACCACCACCACGATGCCCACCACCCCACTCTCCGGCCCGCACCGCCGGCCCCGCACCCGCAGAACGGCCGCCAGGACCACCCGCACCCGCCGGTGAGCTCTCCGCCGCCCGGTGAGTTCCGCCCCGGGGGCCGGTGAGTTCCGCCCCGCCGACCTCACCGTCGCAGGTCACAGCCGTCCAC
>NZ_BAAAKJ010000318.1:0-3031 GCF_039527695.1 Kitasatospora putterlickiae | reverse complement strand
CCGGGTGCTCCGTGGGGGAGCACCCGGCCGATCGCGTGGCCGCGGACCCGGTCAGCGCGGGGCGCGGCCGGCGCCCGAGGCGAGTTCCTTGGCGGCCTCGGTGAGGTCCTTCGCGGTGTCGATGGCCCGCCAGTAGACGCCCTGCGGCAGCTGGTAGCCGGCCAGCCGCTTGCCGCGGGCCAGCTGCGGGAAGGTGGTCCGCTCGTGGTCGCCGACGTCCGGCAGCAGCTCGGCGAACTCCGGGCTGAACACGTAGAGGCCGGCGTTGATGAGGAACGGCGACGGCGGGGCCTCGATGAAGTCCAGCACGTTGCCGAACTGGTCGGTCTCCACGGCGCCCCACGGGATCCGCGGACGGGCCAGCGCGAGGGTGGCGACGGCGTCCCGCTCGTGGTGGAAGGCGGCCATGTCGCGCAGGCTGAACCTGGTCCAGATGTCGCCGTTGGTGGCGTACCAGGGCTCGTCGGGGCGGGGCAGCGCCTTGGCGGCGTACTTGAGCCCGCCGCCGCGGCCGAGCGGCTCGGCCTCGACCACCGTGCGGACCCGCAGCGGCAGGTCGGCCTTGTCGAGCCAGTCCTCCAGCACGTCCGCGAGGTGGCCGCAGGAGATGACCACGTCGGTGACGCCCTCGGCGGCGAGCCAGGCCAGCTGGTGGCCCAGGATCGGGGTGCCCGTGCCGGGGATCTCGACCAGCGGCTTGGGGCGGTCGTCCGTGTAGGGGCGCAGCCGGGAGCCCTGGCCGCCGGCCAGGATGACGGCCTGCGTCACCGGCACCGGGCCGGGGGCGGGGACGTGCGGGGGAGTGGCCGTGGGGCCGGAATCAGCGGTCATGGCTGAACAATAGGCGCACCCGCCGCGGGGCCCGTCCGGTCGGCCCGGGCCTGCCAGACCTGTTCGGTCAGCTCGCCGCGCCGGCGGCGAACGAGCCGTCGCAGACCGGGCGGGCGAAGGAGCGGGCCCGCTGGACGTCGCCCTGGTACTTGCGCACCGCGGCCTTGCCCAGCTCGGTGGCGAGCGAGGTGCAGTACGGCGTGAGCGCGGGCTGCTCGCGCATCGAGCGCTCCAGCAGGTCGAGCGCGCTGCCCGGGTTGTGGGCGCGCAGCTCGTCCAGGAGCGTGACGCGCAGCGCGTCCTGCGGGGCGAGCCCGTCCTGGCTCGGCCCGGTGCCCGCCGTCCGGCCGATCCCGGCGCCGTCCCCGCTGGACGCCGCCACCACCTGCTGGTGCAGCGAGGTCGGCGGGGCCCACGGCACCCTGGTCACGGCGAGGGTGCCGGTGGTCACCAGGACGACGGGCAGGGCGAGGGCGATGGTCTGGCCGATGCGGCGAACTAGCTGCTTCACGCCCAGGAGCGTAGCGGTGTGTAGGGCCTTCCTCGCCCTCCGTTACACCATTGAGTGACACGATGTCCCGGTTCGTCCCGGCACCGTGTTGACGCCCGTCACCCGTCGGAGTGGCCGTGAACGGCGGGAGCCCCGTCGTACCGGATGACGGTCCGACGGGGCTCCGCGGTGGGCCGGGGTGCCTCGGGAGGGATCAGTTGGAGAGGCGGGCGCCGGTGCTGGTGGAGAACACGTGGGTCTCGTTGGCGATCGGCACCACGTGGATGGTCTCGCCGCGGGCCGGGATCTGGCGGCCGTGCACGCGGACGACCAGCTCCTTGTCCTCGCCGCCGATCTTGGTGGTGCCGTACACGAAGCCGTCGGAGCCGAGCTCCTCGACCACGTTGACGGTGACGGCCACGCCCTCGATGCCGCCGCCCGGGACGATCTCGAAGTGCTCCGGGCGGACACCGACGGTCACGGTCTTGTCGGTGCCGGCGCCGGACAGGTCCTCGCGCGAGATGTTGACGACCGAGCCGCCGAACTTCACGCCGCCGTCGACCAGCGGCACCTCGACCAGGTTCATCGCGGGCGAGCCGATGAAGCCGGCCACGAAGAGGTTGGCGGGCTTGTCGTACATGTTGCGCGGAGTGTCGACCTGCTGCAGGATGCCGGCCTTGAGCACCGCGACCCGGTCGCCCATGGTGAGCGCCTCGGTCTGGTCGTGGGTGACGTAGACCGTGGTGATGCCCAGGCGGCGCTGCAGGCCGGCGATCTGGGTGCGGGTCGAGACGCGGAGCTTGGCGTCCAGGTTGGACAGCGGCTCGTCCATCAGGAAGACCTGCGGCTCGCGGACGATCGCGCGGCCCATCGCGACGCGCTGGCGCTGACCGCCGGAGAGCGCCTTCGGCTTGCGGTCCAGGTAGTCCGTCAGGTCGAGGATCTTGGCGGCCTCCTCGACCTTGGTGCGGATCTCGGTCTTGTTGACGCCGGCGATCTTGAGCGCGAAGCCCATGTTCTCCGCGACGGTCATGTGCGGGTACAGCGCGTAGTTCTGGAACACCATCGCGATGTCCCGGTCCTTCGGCGGCAGGTGGGTCACGTCGCGGTCGCCGATCCGGATGGCGCCGCCGTTGACGTCCTCCAGGCCGGCCAGCATGCGGAGGCTGGTCGACTTGCCGCAGCCGGAGGGACCGACCAGGACGAGGAACTCGCCGTCGGCGATCTCCAGGTCCAGCGAGTCCACCGAGGGCTTGGTCGCCCCGGGGTAGACACGGGTCGCCTTGTCGTACGTCACAGAAGCCATGGCTGTGCTCTCCTCCACCGGCAGGAACGTGCCGGACGATCCGAGTAAAGGTGGGTGGTACCGCTTCCACCGGCCCGCCCCAGTGGTCTGAACCACTGCGCGAACCGACTCCCGGCGACGCTACCTGCGCGTCCGCCGCTTGTCAGCCCCCGGCCGCCCCGATTTAGGCATCGGTTCCATCACGCCCGTCCCACCCGTCCACCCCCCGGATATCCCCCCACCGCCCTCGCCCCGCCCGGTAGACTGCCCCCGGTGCCGCCGTGACCTCGTCGCGGACGGTCACCATGCCTCCTTAGCTCAGCTGGCCAGAGCACCGCTCTTGTAAAGCGTAGGTCGTCGGTTCGAATCCGACAGGGGGCTCCGCAGGTCCCGCCACGAAGGCCCCCCGGCATGCAGCCGGGGGG
>NZ_BAAAKJ010000317.1:11558-13128 GCF_039527695.1 Kitasatospora putterlickiae | reverse complement strand
CCGCCGGCCGTGCTCCGGGCGCCGGTCGCGGTCGTGGTCCCGGCCTCGGTCCCGGCCTCGGTCCCGGCCTCGTTCGCGGCCTCGGTCTCGGACCGGGCGCGCCGGCGCTGGACGGGGATGCCCCGGGCCGGGTCGGACGGGGGCCGCCCGGCGTCCGGCGTGGCGCCATGGATGTCCTGCTGCACGGGTGTTCCCCTCCCTCCGGCCGGTTCTCGGGTCGGTGCGCGAATTGCGCGACCGACTCGGACACCCTAGACGAGCCGGGTGGGGGAATTGTTCCTGGTGTGATCTCCGCCATGGTGAGGGACCGCGATTCCGCAGGTGAATGCGGTGCTGGGAATTTCCGGTGAGAAACCTTTCAAGATCATGATCCGTGTACGGAACGGTGATCCGATGAGCCGTTCATCCGCTTCCGCGAGGGTCAGCGCACCGCGCACGCGTCCACGTCGGCGGTCCGCCCCTCGAACGACGGCGGAGTGCTGACGCTCAGTGACGGCGAGGGGGACGGCGACACCGCCCGGGCGGCCGGCGGGGCCGCGTCGGCCGTCGGTGAGGGGCCCGATCCCGGCGGCCGCACCTCCACCGGCCGGTCGTCCCGCAGCGCCGCGAACAGCTGCGTGGTCTGCGGCTGCACGAACTCGTCGCGGTCCGAGTCGAACCGGTACGGCCGGCGCGGCGCCGTCAGGAAGGTCACGTCCGAGGAGGGGATGCCGCGCAGGTCCTGGGTCAGGTCGTACAGCGCGCCCAGCGAGGACAGCCCGCCGTCCGCCCGCACCGACGAGGTGGCCGCGTCCAGCACCGGCCACAGCCTGGTCGGGTTGAGCAGCACGCCCTGCGACTCCACCTTGCGGATCAGCGCCGCGAGGAACTGCTGCTGACGCCCCATCCGCTGGGTGTCGCTGCCGTCGCCGAGGGTCTCCCGGGCCCGGACGTAGCCGAGCGCCTGCTCACCGCGCAGGGTCTGCCGCCCGGCCGGCAGGTCCAGCTTGGCGTCCTTGTCGTGGATCGGCTGCGGGACGCACACCTCGACCCCGTCGACGGCGTCCACCATCCGCTTGAACCCGGTGAAGTCGATGATCACGTAGTGGTCGATCCGGATGCCGCTGAGCTGCTCGACGGTCCGGATCGAGCAGGCCGGCCCGCCGGTCTCGAAGGCCGCGTTGAACTGCATCAGCGCGGCCCGGCTGCGGGTGCCGTCCGGCTTCTCGCAGGCGGGGACGCT
The DNA here is from genome assembly GCF_039527695.1 of Kitasatospora putterlickiae. Taxonomy (NCBI): domain Bacteria; kingdom Bacillati; phylum Actinomycetota; class Actinomycetes; order Kitasatosporales; family Streptomycetaceae; genus Kitasatospora; species Kitasatospora putterlickiae. Next base: position 11,906 of record NZ_BAAAKJ010000317.1, on the reverse strand, counting down.
CACCATGACGTCGCGCGGGATGGAGACGGCGGTCGCGTGCCGCCGGTCGGCCGCCAGGTGGAGCAGGATCGTGGTGTCCGAGCGCTGGCCGCCGGCCGAGCCGTAGGAGGCGTTGGCGCCGGTCCGGTCGTCGCTGCCGATCAGCAGCAGGTTCTCCGCGCCCCTGGCCCCGGCGGTCCGGGCCGGGCGCTCGGCCTCCAGCCGGGCCAGCAGCTGGTCGGTGGTGGAGTCGGTGCGGATGTTGCCGTCGAGCTTGCGGTAGGCGATCCAGAGCAGCACGCCGCCGACGGCCAGCAGGAACGCGAGGGCGCCGGCGGTGACGACCAGCCACCGCCGGCGGGGGGGGGG
>NZ_BAAAKJ010000317.1:9231-11547 GCF_039527695.1 Kitasatospora putterlickiae | reverse complement strand
GAAGCCTCCGCAACGGCTTCCGGCTCCGCGGCGCCGGCCTCCCCGCTCGGGGGGCGTTCGGTCGGGGGGTGCTCGGTGTCGTCCTCGGCCATGGCAGGGATCCCTACCCCGCCGGACCGGTGCCGGGGGTTACCCGAGGCGCAGTGTCACCCGTTCGGACTCCACCCGCTTCTCCCACTGGCCGGCGTCCAGGCCGTCCGAGTTGCGGCACAGCACCACCGAGGCGCCGGCCGCCAGCGGCGCCAGCAGTCCGGCCTCCAGGCCCGCCCAGTCGTCGTAGGACAGGGTGGACAGCACCCGGTCGCCCGGTCCCACCCCGAGCCGGACCGCGCCCTCGCGGGCCAGCTGGACGGTCTGCTCCCCGGTCAGCTTCAGCGGCAGGCCGTCGACCGCGGTCTCCAGCGCCGGCGCGTCCGGGGTGACGGGGGAGTAGGGGGCGAACCGGTCGCCCTGGCCGGGCACCTCGGCCGCGTAGTCCAGGAAGCCGTCCGGACGCTGCGGGAACCGCCCGCCGAGCGGGCGCAGCGCGAGCGCCACCCGCTCGCCCTCGCAGGCCTGGGCGGCCTCCAGGCCGTCCGGACCGCTGACCACGAGGTCGGCGGCGGCCGGGTCGCCGCCCGGAACCGCCGCGACCCCGACAGACCAGCAGGCGAGCAGCCAGACGGCGCTCTGCCAGTGGGCCGGGAGGAGCAGCGCGGCGCGGTCGCCCGGGCCGGCGTTCAGCTCGTCCTGGAGCAGGTTGGCGGTCTTGGCGACCCAGTTGTCGAAGGTCCGGGCGGAGAGCTCGACGCGTTCGCCGCTGGCGTCGTCGTAGAAGGTGACCAGCGGGGCCGCGGGATCGACTGAGGGAGTGCCACCTCGCAGGTAAGCGTGCAGCAGCTCGACGGGGGTACGGGCATCGGCAGCGAAAGGCGAAGTCATGGTGCGCCCCAGCCTACGGCCTTGGGGTGGACGTCCGGGAGGGGTGGTGGAGGCGGCGCCGGACGGCGTGGCGGGCGGGTCGAGATCCCGTGAACATCCGGTTGACGTGCGTCGCCGCGCCGCCCGCCGGGATGCTCCCCGGCGCCGTCACCCCGGGCCCGGCCCCCGCCCGACCAGGGCCCGCAGCTCGGCCGTCAGCGCCGCCGCGAGGTCGGGCCGCAGGTCGTACCTGGCCGGGGTGGTCTGCCACAGCGCGATCCGCCAGCCCGCCCCCGCGTTGACCGCGATCACCGTCTGGAGCGCGTTCAGCGCCGGGTCCAGGTCCTGCGCGTCGTCCGGCACCAGACCGGCGACCGCGTCCAGCAGCGCCACCCCGGGCGCCAGCGCCCGCACCCGGCGCACCTTGGCGACGTACTCGGGCGTCGCGTGGTCGGCGAAGATCCGGCCGAGCTCGGCGGCCATCACCGACCGGCCGGAGTGCCGTGTCCCGTCGAAGCCGATCACCTCGCCGTCCGCGGCGAACGGACCGGCGAAGGCCGCGCCGTCCCGCAGGTTCCAGCCCTCCAGCACCCGGTGGTAGAGGGCCCGCACGGCGCTCTCGTCACCTGGGGACAACTCCGCCACCCGCGTATCGTTCATATCCCCATGGTCGGTGGACAGCGGAGGAGGCGCACGACGATGAACGGCAGGAGCGTGCCCGCCCCCAGGGCCGCCGCGGGCGTGTCCGGCGCGGCCGTGCGCCGCTGGCGGCCCGGCTTCCCGCTGGACGTGGCCCGCACCCTGCTCCCGCTGCGCCGGGGCCCCGCCGACCCGGCGTACCGGACCACCGCCGACGGCGCCGTCTGGCGCGCCTCCCGCACCCCGGCCGGCATCGGCACCCTGCGGGTGCTGGCCCGCCCCGCCGAGGGCGTGGTCGAGGCGGGCGCCTGGGGCCCGGGCGCGCAGTGGCTGCTCGACCGGCTGCCCGACCTGCTCGGCGACGGCGACGACCCGGCCGGCCTGGTCCTGCCGGCCGGCCCGCTGCGCGAGGCCCAGCGCGAGGTGGCCGGCGTGCGGCTGGTCAGGACCGGCCTGGTCATGGAGTCCCTGGTACCGGCGATCCTGGAGCAGAAGGTCACCACCGGCGAGGCCTACCGCGCCTGGCGCACCCTGCTGCGCTCCTACGGCACCCCGGCGCCCGGGCCGGTCGAGGAGCTGCGGGTGGCACCCTCGGCCCGCGAGTGGTCACAGGTGCCGAGCTGGGACTGGCACCGCGCGGGCGTGGACCCGAAGCGTTCGGCGACGGTGCAGCGCGCCGTCCGCCTGGCGCCCCGCCTGGAGGAGGCCTCCGCGATGGACCACGAGGCGTCCTTCGCCCGTCTCACCGCCGTTCCGGGCGTCGGCGTCTGGACGGCC
>NZ_BAAAKJ010000317.1:3043-9205 GCF_039527695.1 Kitasatospora putterlickiae | reverse complement strand
CCTCCAGCGCAGCAACGCCGACGCCGACGCCGTCTCGGTCGGCGACTTCCACCTGCCCAACACCGTCGGCTGGGCCCTGGCCGGCCGCGTCCGCAGCGACGACGCCCAGATGCTGGCCCTCCTGGAGCCCTACCGCCCGCACCGCCACCGCCTCTGCCGCCTCATCCTCGCCACCGGCACCCACGCCCCCCGCTTCGGCCCCCGCCTCACCCCCAACGACCACCGCCACCGCTGACCGAAGGGCTCCGCGGTGTACACGGCCAGGTGTACGCTCAGTCCATGGCCGAATCGCTGAGCATCCGTGAAGCCCGAGCCCACCTCGCCGAGGTCGTCACCAAGGCCGAATCCGGTGAGATCACCGTGATCACCCGCAAAGGCGAACGTGTCGGAGCGGTGGTGCCGATCGAAATCCTGGACGCCATCGAGGAGGCGGCGGACGAGCTGGCTGCCAGGGAGGCCGAGCTGCACCGCAACGACCCGACCGTCAGCATGGCGGAGCTGCTGGCCGATCTGTTCGACTCGCCCCCGGGCTCGGCGGGGAGCGCCGCGTGAAGTACGCCTTTCGGTTCACCACGCACGCCCAACGTCAGCTGAAGGCGATCGGCCAGGTCGAGGCCATGCGGATCCTCTCGGCACTGACGGGCCTCGGCGACGATCCGTTCGCCGAGGGCCTCGGCGTGAAGAAGCTGACCGGACACGACGGTCTCTACCGCCTGCCGGTGGGTGCTTTCCGCGTGGTCTACGAGGTGCAGCGAGGCCAGCTGGTCATCCTCGTGGTCAACGTCGGCAATCGCCGGGACGTGTACCGCCGGCTCTGACTCCTACCGGGTCTCGATGAAGGCGTCCGCCGTTCGCTCCGGGCGGGGGCGTGGGGGTTCGGCGGGGTGGCCGACGGCGACGGCGCCCATCGGGTCCCAGGTGTCGGGGAGGCCGAGGGCGGCGCGGACGGTGTCGCGGCAGAACATGGTGGAGGAGACCCAGGCCGAGCCGTAGCCCTCGCCGGCCAGGGTGACCAGGAGGTTCTGCACGGCGGCGCCGATGGCGACGGTGAACATCTCCCGCTCGGCGGTGGCACGGCGCTCGTCGGGGTAGTCGTGCGAGCCGTCCATCACCAGGCAGGGCACCACCAGGTAGGGGGCGGCCCGCAGGACGTCGCCGCGGGCGGTGCGGCGGGCGATCCGCTCCTCGTCCCAGCCGTCCAGCTCGGCGAGGTCGCGGCGCCAGGCCGCGAGCATCGCGTCCAGCAGCCGGGTCCGCGCCCCGGGGCTCTCCAGCAGGACGAACCGCCACGGCGTGGTGTGGTGCGGCGCGGGCGCGGTGACCGCGGCGGCGACCGCGCGCCGCACGGCGTCCGGGTCGACCGGCTCGGCGGTGAACGCGCGGATGGTGCGCCGCTGGGTGACGGCCTCCCGGATCGCCTCGGAGGTGCCGAGCCGGAACATGTCCTCGGCGGCGGGCCGGATCAGCGGCCGGGCGCCCTCGCCGTCCTCGGCGGTGACCAGGTGGCCGAGGCCGCGCACGACGGCGACGGGGGTGCCGGTGGCCTTGCCCTTCACCAGGTCGGCGGCGGCGGCGAGCTCGTCGGCGGTGGCGGTGACGGTCTGCGCCAGCTGGTTGCCGTGCGAGTCGACGCGGCCCCGGTGGTCCTCGATCACGGGCAGTCCGGCGGCGCCGATGGCGACGTCGGTGAGGCCGTTGCGCCAGGGCCGGCCGAAGGTGTCGGTGACGAGCACGGCGAGCCGGCGCCCGGTCAGCCGCTGGAGCCGGGTGCGCAGGGCGCGGGCCGAGGCGTCCGGGTCCTCGGGCAGCAGCAGCACGGTGCCGGGGGCGGTGTTCGAGGCGTCGACGCCGGCGGCGGCCATGACCAGGCCGTTGCGGTTCTCGACGATCCGGGTGCCGCCGCGCCGGGCGACCAGCCGGACGGTCTCGGCGTCGATCGCGGCCTCCCGGTCGGCGGCCTCCAGCACCCGGCCCTCGGCCTTGCTGACCACCTTGGAGGTGATCAGCAGGATGTCGCCGTCCTGGTACTCGGCGGCCTTGGCGATCAGCCCGGCGAGGTCGCAGTCGGCGTCGATCTCGGGCAGCCCGTCGACCGGGAGGACCTGGAAGGTCATCCGCGCACCCGCTCGGCGAGCGCCAGCGCGGCCCGGGCCATCTCGGCGGTGGCGGCGACGTCGGTCATCAGCAGCGGGACGGCCCGGCAGGCGATCCCCGCGGCCTCGACGGCGGCGACGGCCGCCTCGTCCGCGGTGTCCACCAGCCACCCGTCGATGAGTTCGGAGCCGTAGTGCAGCGCGACCGCGTCCGCGGTGGCCTCGACGCCGATGGCGGCGAGCACCTTGTCGGCCATGCCCCGCACCGGCGCCCCGCCGATGATCGGGGAGAGCCCGACCACCGGGGCGGACGCGGCGGCGACGGCGGCCCGGATGCCCGGCACGGCGAGGATGGTGCCGATCGAGACGACCGGGTTGGACGGCGGGAGGAGGATGACGTCGGCGGCGGCGATGGCCTCCAGCACGCCGGGCGCGGGCTTGGCGGTGTCGGCGCCGATCGGCACGATCGCCTCGGCGTCGACGGCGGCGTGCAGCCTGACCCAGTACTCCTGGAAGTGGATCGCCCGGGTGCCCTGGTCGTCGGTGATCCGCACGTGGGTCTCGACCCGGTCGTCGCTCATCGGCAGCAGCCGCACCCCGGGCCGCCAGCGCACGCAGAGCGCCTCGGTGACCTGGCTGAGGGTGTAGCCGGCGGTGAGCATCTGGCTGCGCACGAGGTGCGTGGCGAAGTCGCGGTCGCCGAGCCCGAACCACTCGGGCCCGACGCCGTACTCCTTCATCTCGGCCTTGATGGACCAGGTCTCGTCGGTCCGGCCCCAGCCCTGTTCCTCGTGGATGCCGCCGCCGAGGGTGTACATGACGGTGTCGAGGTCGGGGCAGACCTTCAGCCCGTAGAGGTGGATGTCGTCACCGGTGTTGCCGATGACGGTGATCTCGTCCTCCGGACCAATGGCCTCCCGGAGTCCGCGCAGGAAACGCGCTCCGCCGATCCCGCCTGCCAGTGCCACGATGCGCATGCGCCCATCCTGCCACGCGTCGACGGGTCGTCAGCCCGAGCCTTGACGACCGCGCCCGGGGGCTCAGCCGACCTCGGCCCCGGTGGACGTCTGCGGGTGCTGCTCGGGGACGGCCGTGCCGCCGCCGTACTGGTTCATCTCGGTCAGGCCGGGGCTGTAGAGGTGGATGGAGACGGCCGGCTCCAGCGAGCCGTTGACCACCTCGTGCAGGTAGCCGGCGGAGAACACCCGCTGCCCGCCGGGGCGCAGCGTCCGGGCGCCGTCCCCGGCGTGCGTGAGGGAGCGTTCGACGAGCTCGCCCTGGACGACGGCCATCACGCCGGAGGAGGCGCCGTGGTCGTGCAGGCCGCTGCTCTGGCCGGGCAGCCAGCTGAGCAGCCAGACCTCGTAGCCGGGGCCGGTCTCCAGCCGGGCGTACCAGCGGGTGAGCGCGTCGTAGCGGACCAGCGGCTCCCAGCGGGCGCGGTCGGCGGCGATCTCGCGCACCAGCCGGGAGTGGTCGGCGACGGTGACCGGGTGCCCGGGCAGGTCGGTGCGGGCGAGGTGCGGGAAGGCCAGCGGGTCGCCGGCGATGGAGACGTCGCTGAGGCCGTCGGCCCACGGGTGGTCGCCGGGGCGGGCGGCCGGGGCGGGGGTGACGGGGCGGGCGGCGGAGGCGGTGTGGCGGGCGAGCTTGCTGCGGTCGCGGTTCCGCTTGCGGATGCGGATCATTCGCACGGGAGTCGTCCTCGGAAGGGCTGGGTCGTCAGGGGATCAGCCGGATCCGGGATGTCCTGGGGCGGGAATCGCGGGCGGCCTCTGTGCTTCCTGGGCGGCGCGCGGCGGGACGGCGGGCGCCTAGATACAGCGGCAGGAACAGAGGCGACAACAGGAGTTCACGGCACGGCGGAGGGCGGAACCGCTCCGGGGGCTGGCGAACTCTGACATGGGGGAAAGGAGATCGCATCCGCGGGGGCGCTGTCAACTCGGCGAGAGCGGACATTCGGGGGAGATCGGTTATGAACTACCCGATGGGGTGATAAATCACCCTCTATGTTTCGATGGGAAGATCGCCGGGAAGAGAGGCCGATGACCGGCATGTGGCGGTGACTGCGCGTCACCCGGCCCCCGGTCGCGAAGGGTTCACCGGCCTTCGAGGGCGATCGGGCGGAGGTCCGATGTGTCCGGTTATGTACACTATTCGTAACGGCTTGGTGCCGGGGAGTGAATCCTGGCCCCAATACCAGAGCTCGGCTTGACTGGGCCAGAGTGACGCAACTGTAATTTCACTCGTGTCGTCGGCCGCACGAGGCAACGGCAACCACGGGGACGCCAATAGGGGCAGAGGAGGCGCGCCACATGAGCGAGCTCTTTGAGCTGTTGATCGGTGACGGCATCGAGGAGGAAGAGGAACTCGGCTGGCAGGAGCGCGCGCTGTGCGCCCAGACCGACCCGGAATCCTTCTTCCCCGAGAAGGGCGGCTCCACGCGCGAGGCCAAGAAGGTCTGCCTCGCCTGCGAGGTCCGCTCCGAGTGCCTGGAGTACGCCCTCGCCAATGACGAGCGCTTCGGCATCTGGGGCGGCCTCTCCGAGCGCGAGCGCCGCCGGCTCAAGAAGAGCGCCGTCTGAACGGGGTGGCCGCGCCCCCCGGATCGCCGGACCCCGGATCCTCGAACCACCGGCCCGCACGGGCGGCCAACGACGAAGCGCCTCACCACGGGTGGTGAGGCGCTTTCGCGTTCCCGGTCGGGCACCCGGACGGACGCCGGGGACTGAGCCGCCATCGGGAGCCGTTAGTGTGGTGCGCCATCCGGTTGCCGTTCACCGGCTGTGTCCACCGAGAACTGGGGCCCGCGCACGCGATGACCGTCTACAGCCACCAGAGCGGCCTCTCCTCCGGCAGGCCGCCCGCCTACCCGCGCCATCTGGTCACCGCCGTGATCGTCTCGCACGACGGCGCCCGCTGGCTGCCCCAGGCCCTCGCCGGCCTGCTCGGCCAGGACCGGCAGGTCCAGCGCGTCCTCGCCGTCGACACCGGCTCCACCGACGACTCCGCGCGCCTGCTCGCCGAGACCCTCGCCGACTGGCTCCCGGAGAGCGGCCCGACCGTGCTCGGCCGCCGGGCCGGCTTCGGCACCGCCGTCGCCGAGGCCGTCTTCAACAGCCCCCCGCTGCGTCCCGAGGACCTGCCCTACCGGCTCGACCCCTCCGGCTACGACCCGGTCACCGGCGGCTGGGACGACTTCGGCGACCCGCTCGGCGAGCAGGACGACCTCGGCCGCGGCGGCCCCCGGGAGACCCGGCCGGTCGAGTGGCTCTGGCTGCTGCACGACGACTGCGAACCGCAGACCGACGCGCTGCGCCGACTGCTCCAGGTCGCCGACTCCACTCCCAGCGCCGCCGTCGTCGGCCCCAAGCTGCGCAGCTGGTACGACCGCCGGCAGCTGCTGGAGGTCGGCGTCAGCATCGCCCGCTCCGGCCGCCGCTGGACCGGCCTCGACCGGCGCGAGCAGGACCAGGGCCAGCACGACCAGGTCCGCCCGGTGCTCGCCGTCTCCACCGCCGGCATGCTGGTGCGCCGCGACGTCTTCGAGGAACTCGGCGGCTTCGACCGGGCGCTGCCGCTGATGCGCGACGACACCGACTTCTGCTGGCGGGTCAACGCCGCCGGCCACCGCGTCGTGGTCGCCCCGGACGCCGTGCTCCGGCACGCCGAGGCCGCCAGCCGCGAGCGCCGCGCCATCGACTGCGGCCCCGCCCACCCGCACCGGGTGGACAAGGCCGGCGCCGTCTACACCCTGCTCACCAACTCCAAGGGCGCGCTCCTCCCCTACGTCCTGCTGCGGCTGGTGCTCGGCACCCTGCTGCGGGTGGTCGCCAACCTGCTCGGCAAGGACCCCAAGCAGGCCTTCGACGAACTCGCCGGCCTCGGCCACGAACTCGTCCGGCTGCCCCGGCTGCTGGCCGCCCGCAAACGCCGCGGCCGGTCCCGCTCCGCCGACGCCCTGGACGACCGCTCGCTGTTCCCCGCGCCCGGCGCCACCGCCCGGCTCGCCGTCGAGGGCGCCATCGGCTCGCTCGGCATAGGGGGCGGCGACGACGCCGGGGCCGGG
>NZ_BAAAKJ010000317.1:2053-3024 GCF_039527695.1 Kitasatospora putterlickiae | reverse complement strand
GCCGAGGCCGGCGGCGACGAGGACGCCGAGGACCTGGTCGTCGAGCAGTTCGCGCTGGTCAAGAAGCTCGTCCGGCGCCCCGCCCCGGTGCTGTTCGCGGCCCTGCTGGTGTTCGCCCTGGTCGCCTGCCGCGGCCTGCTCGGCGCCGGCGCCCTGTTCGGCGGCGCGCTGCTGCCCGCCGGCGACGGCGCGGCCGGGCTCTGGTCGGCGTACGCCGACGCCTGGCACCCCGTCGGCACCGGCTCCACCGCCGCCGCACCGCCCTACCTCGCGGTGCTGTCGATCCTCTCCTGGCTGCTGTTCGACCACGCCGACCTCGCGGTCACCCTGCTGGTCGTCCTCGCCGTCCCGCTCTCCGCCGTCAGCGCCTACCTGGTCTCCCGGCCGCTGATCGACTCCAAGCTGGTCCGCGCCTGGGCCAGCGCCACCTACGCGCTGCTGCCCGCCGCCACCGGCGCGCTCGCCCAGGGCCGGATCGGCACCGCGGTGCTGGCCGTGCTGCTGCCGCCGCTGGCCCGCGCCGCCGCGATCACCGCCGGCCTCGGCATCCGGGACGAGAGCGCCGCCAAGGGCGCCCGCCCCGGCTGGCGCTCGGCCTGGATGACCGTCCTGCTGCTCACCCTGGCCACCGCCTTCGTCCCGCTGGTCTGGGCGCTGGCCGTCCCGCTCTGCCTGGCGATGCTGGTCACCGCCGTGGTGCGCGGCGGGGCCTTCGGCTCCGGTGTCACCGCGCTGCGCCTGCTCGGACTGCGCGTCCTGGTGATCCTCGCGGTGCCGGTCGGCGTGCTGGCGCCCTGGTCGCTCCAGGTGCTCGCGCACCCGCAGCGGCTGCTGCTGGAGGCGGGCCTGCCCGGCCTGCACGGCGCCGGTCCGACCGCCACCGGGCTGCTCCTGGTCAACCCGGGCGGCGCCGGGGTGCCGCCGGTCTGGCTCTCCGCCGGCGTGGTGCTCGCCGCGCTGGCCGCCCTGCT
>NZ_BAAAKJ010000317.1:920-2038 GCF_039527695.1 Kitasatospora putterlickiae | reverse complement strand
CCGCCGACCGCCGCCGCGCGGTGCTCGTCGCCTGGGGCGCCGCCGGTGCCGGACTGCTGTTCGCCGTCGCGGTGGCCGGCACCTCGGTCACCCCGGCCTCCGGCGGCCCGGCCGTGCCCGCGTGGTCCGGCCCCGCCACCCTGCTGGCCGCCGCCGCCCTGCTGGCCGCCGCCGCGATCGGCGCCGACGGCGCCAACGCCCGCGTGGCCGGCATCGCCTTCGGCTGGCGTCAGCCGGTCGCCGCCCTGGTGGTGGCCGCCGCCGTGCTCGCCCCGCTGGGCACCGGCCTCTGGTGGGCCGTCACCGGCGCCGACGGCCCGCTGAACCGCGGCCGCGCCGCCCAGGTGCCCGCCTTCATCGCCGAGCAGGCCGGCACCACCGACCGCTCCCGCACCCTGGTCGTCACCGGCGACCCCAAGGGCGGCTCGGTCAGCTACACCCTGGTCCGCGGCGCGGGCCTGACGCTCGGCCAGGCCGAGTCCACCGTCGACCCGGCCACCGGCACCACGGCCGGCCTGGACCGCGTGGTCGGCAGCCTGCTGGCCGGCTCCGGAGCCGACCAGGCGGGCGCGCTCTCCCGCTACGGCATCGCCTACGTGCTGGTCGACCAGCCGCTGATCGGCGCCTTCAAGGAAGTCCTGGACACCACCCCCGGCCTGGTCAAGGCCAACCAGGACGGCGGCGCCGCGCTCTGGCAGGTCGACGGCACCCCCGCCACCCGCGCGCTGATCACCGCCCCGGGCGCCGTCCCCGTCGTCGTCCCGTCCGGCGAGCGCGACCTCGACACCACGCTGCCGGCCGGCGGCGAGGGCCGGGTGCTGCGGCTCGCCGAGTCCGCCGCCCCGGAGTGGAAGGCCACCCTGGACGGCACCGCCCTGGAGCCGGTCACCGTCGACGGCTGGGCGCAGGGCTTCAAGCTCCCGGCGGGCGGCGGCAAGCTGGTCGTCACCCGGGAGGACGGCCTGCTGCACACCGGCTGGGTCTGGGCCCAGCTGCTGCTCGGCCTGACCGTCCTGGTGCTGGCCCTGCCCGGCCGGCGCAGCCACAAGGACGACGACCTGCCCGAGGGCGTGGTGGAGGCCGCCGCGCTGGCCGCCGCCGCCCAGGCGCAGGGGCCG
>NZ_BAAAKJ010000317.1:0-904 GCF_039527695.1 Kitasatospora putterlickiae | reverse complement strand
CCCGGGCACCCGCCGGGCCCGCCGGATGGCCGAGCGCGCCGAGGGCGCCGAGGGCGAGGTCCCGGACGCCGACGAGCCGGAGGCCGGGGTGTACGAGGGGCGGCCGGGCGCGATCCCGGCGCAGTCCGCCGGCGAACCGGTGGCCGGGGCGGTCCAGGCGGCCGCCGCCGCGCAGGAGGCCGAGCCGTACACCGACTCCTACCAGGCGTACCAGCAGGCCGACCCGTACAGCTACGACCCCTACGCCGCGCAGCAGCCGGTGGGCGCGCCCTACGGCGGCCAGGGGTACGGCGGCCAGGACGGCTACCAGCAGCAGGGCTACCAGCCGTACCCGGCGGAGCAGCAGTACGGCTACGACCAGTACCAGCAGCCGGGTCAGCACCAGCCGGGCCAGCAGGCCGGCCAGCAGCCCTGGGTGCCCGGACAGCAGCAGGCCGAGCCCTACTACGACCAGCCGGACCCGAACGGGCCCCACGACCCGAACGACCCGCACGGCCCGGGCCGGTACCCGCACCACCACGGATCGGGGAGCTGACCCGCGATGAAGAAGCCCGCCTTCAGGAAGAAGTCCGGCGCGCCGGACACCGCCCCCTCGGCCGCGTCCACCGGGGCCCCCGCCGGCGCCCCCGCCCCGAAGGGCTCCGGCGCGGCGAGGACCACCCGGTCGCTGCTGGCCGCGGCCGTGGTGCTCGCGGCGGTGTTCGGCATCGCCGAGCTCCGCCCGCCGGCCGCCCCGGCCGCCACCGACCGGGCCACCGCCACCTCGGCGCAGGTCGAGCGGAGCACCGCGGTCTGCCCGCTGCCGCTCCAGGGCCTCACCGGCTCCACCTCCCTCACCGCGTACACCCCGCCGGGCGCGGGCGAGGCCGCCGGCGGCGCCGGCTGGCTCTCCGACGCGGCCGCG
>NZ_BAAAKJ010000316.1:6288-8529 GCF_039527695.1 Kitasatospora putterlickiae | reverse complement strand
CCGGGCGCGGGCCCGGAGGCGGGCGCCGGGTCGGACCCGGGGGCGGGCGCCGGGGCGGGGCCCTCCTCCAGCACCAGGTGCACGTTGGTGCCGCCGATCCCGAACGAGCTGACCCCCGCCCGGCGCGGCCCGCCGCCCCGGGGCCACGGCCGCAGCCGGTCGTTGACGAAGAACGGACCCGACTCCAGGTCGAGTTCGGGGTTGGGCTTGGTGAAGTGCGGCGACGGCGGGATGGCCTCCTGCCGCAGCGCCAGCACCGCCTTGATCAGCGCGGCGACCCCGGCGGCGGCGTCCAGGTGGCCGATGTTGCCCTTCACCGAGCCGATCGCGCAGTAGCCGGTGGCCTCGGTGGACTCCTGGAACGCCCGGGTGAGCGCGGCCAGTTCGATTGGGTCGCCGAGCGCGGTGCCGGTGCCGTGGGTCTCCACGTAGCCGACCGAGCCGGCCTCCACCCCGGCCACCGCCAGCGCCTCGGCGATCACCGAGGCCTGCCCGTCGACGCCGGGCGCGGTGTAGCCGGCCTTCAGCGCGCCGTCGTTGTTGACCGCCGAGCCGAGCACCACCGCGTCCACGGTGTCGCCGGCGCGGCGGGCGTCGGCCAGCCGGCGCAGCACCACCACGCCGGCGCCGTTGCCGGGCACCGTCCCGGCCGCCGCCGCGTCGAACGGCCGGCAGTGGCCGTCGGGGGAGAGGATGCCGCCCGGCTCGTACTGGTAGCCCTGCTCCAGCGGCGAGCCGATCGAGACGCCGCCGGCCAGCGCGAGGTCGCACTCGCCGTTCAGCAGGCTCTGGCAGGCCAGGTGGACGGCGGTGAGCGAGGTGGAGCAGGCGGTCTGCACGCTCAGCGCCGGGCCGGTCAGGCCGAGCTTGTAGGCGACCCGGGTGGCCAGGAAGTCCTTGTCGGAGGCGAGCAGCGTCTGGTACGGCCCCGCCGAGTCGAAGACCCGCCGGTTGGCCGTCACGTTGTGCAGCAGATAGGTGTTCATGCCGGCGCCGGCGAACACCCCGATCCGCCCCTCGAACGCCTCCGGCACGCAGCCCGCCGACTCCAGCGCCTCCCACGCGCACTCCAGGAACACCCGGTGCTGCGGGTCCATGATCTCGGCCTCGCGCGGGTTGTAGCCGAAGAACGCCGCGTCGAAGCGGTCGGCGCCCTCCAGCACGCCCTTGGCCCGTACGTAGCCGTCCCGGCCCGACACCGCGGGGTCCACCCCGGACGCCCGCAGGGCCTCCTCGGAGAGCACGGCGATCGACTCCCGGCCCTCCTCCAGGTTCCTCCAGAAGGTGTCGACGTCGGGGGCGCCGGGGAAGCGGCCGGCCATGCCGACGATGGCGATCTGGTCGAGTTCTTCGGACATCTCCGGCATCGGGGTCTCCTGTCGCCCTCTCACGTCGCTGCCTCAGGACCGGGCACGGCGCACGGCCGCCTGTTGCCGCCGGGCACCGGCCCGGCGTCGGTGCTCCGCGCGTTCGCGCGCGTCCGCTCCGGGGGCCGCCGACGGCTCCCCCTCGGACCGGCTCAGATGGGCGGCCAGCGAGGCCACCGTCGGGTGCTGGAACAGCTCGACCATCGACACCCGGTGCCCGGCGTCGGAGGCGAGCACCGAGCGCAGTTCGGCCATCAGCAGCGAGTGCCCGCCGAGGTCGAAGAAGTTGTCGTGGGCGCCGACCCGCTCGACGCCCAGCACCTTGCGCCAGAGCCCGGCGAGCGTGCGCTCCAGGCCGTCACCGGGTGCGGTGAACGGCGCCGCCGCCTGCGGGCGCCCGCCGTCCGGCTCGGGCAGCGCGGCCCGGTCCACCTTGCCGCTCGGAGTGAGCGGCAGGGCGTCCAGCACCGTGAACGCGCCGGGCACCATGTACTCGGGCAGCCGCTCCCGCAGGTGCGCGGCCAGCTCGGCGGGCCCGGGCGGCCCGTCGCTCCCGGCCGCCGTCAGGTGGGCGACCAGCCGCACGTCCCCGGGCCGGTGCTCGCGGGCCGTCACCACCGCCTCGCGCACCCCGGGGTGCGTGCTCAGCACGGCCTCGATCTCGCCCGGCTCGATCCGCAGGCCGCGCAGCTTCACCTGGTGGTCCAGCCGGCCCAGGAACTCCAGCGCGCCGTCCTCGCGGAACCGGGCGAGGTCCCCGGTCCGGTACAGCCGCGCCGCCGGGTCCGGGTCGAAGGGGTCCGGGACGAAGCGCTCGGCGGTCAGCTCCGGCCGGTTCAGGTAGCCGCGGGCCAGGCCCCGGCCGCCGATGTAC
>NZ_BAAAKJ010000316.1:0-6229 GCF_039527695.1 Kitasatospora putterlickiae | reverse complement strand
CCGGGCGGCACCAGACCGAGGCGCTCGTCGAGGACGTACACCTGCTTGTCGGTGATCGGCCGGCCGATCGGCACCGGACGCAGCGGGTCGCCGTCCGGGCGGCAGGTCCAGTGGGTGACGTCGACGGCCGCCTCGGTGGGGCCGTACAGGTTGTACAGCCGGGCCCCGGAGCGGGCCAGGAAGCGGTCCTGGAGGTCGCGCGGCAGCGCCTCGCCGCTGCACACCACCCGGCGCAGGCTGGTGCACTCCTCCACCTCCTCCTGGAGGAAGAGCTGGAGCACGGACGGCACGAAGTGCACCGTGGTCACCCGCTCGGCGCGGATCGTGCGGGCCAGGTAGCCGGGGTCCCGGTGGCCGCCGGGACGGGCCAGCACCAGGGTCGCGCCGGCGGCCAGCGGCCAGAAGAACTCCCACACCGACACGTCGAAGGAGAACGGCGTCTTCTGCAGCACCCGGTCCCCGGCGTCCAGCCGGTAGGCGTCCTGCATCCACAGCAGCCGGTTGCGGATCGCGGCGTGCACGTTCAGCACGCCCTTGGGCGTACCGGTGGAGCCGGAGGTGTAGATGACGTAGGCGAGGTCCTCGCCACCGACCCCGACCTCCGGGGCGGTGTCGGGCTCCCCGCCCGGCGCCGCCTCGAACTCCTCCACGCACAGCACCTCGGCCCCGGTCGCCGGCAGCGCCGCCAGCACCCGGCGCTGGGTCAGCAGCACCGGCACCCGGGCGTCGCGCACCATGTGCTCCAGCCGGGCGGCCGGCAGCTCCGGGTCCAGCGGCAGGTAGGCGCCGCCCGCCTTGAGCACCGCCAGCAGCGCCACCACCAGCTCGGGCGCGCGCTCCATGCCGACGCCCACCACGACGTCCCGGCCCACCCCGAGCGCGCGCAGCCGGTGCGCCAGCCGGTTGGCCCGCCGGTCCAGTTCCCGGTAGCCGACGGAGCGCCCCTCGAAGCGCAGCGCCTCCGCCTCCGGGTGCTCCCGCGCCCGCTCCTCGAAGGCCTGGTGGATCCAGCCCGCCCCGGCCGGCCACCGCCGCGCGGTGGCGTTGAACTCCTCGACCACCCGGCGGCGTTCGCCTTCCGTCAGCAGGTCGAGGTCGTCGACCGGACGGTCCGGACCGGCCACCGCCTGCTCGGCCAGCCGGCGGAAGTGCCCGGCCAGCCGGGCGACGGTGGACTCGTCGAACAGGTCGCGGTCGTACTCGAACCAGCCGCTCAGCCCGCCGTCCCGGTCGAAGGCCTGCAACTCCAGGTCGAAGCGCGCGCCCCCGCTGCGCACCAGCACCTGCTCCAGCCGCGCGCCGCCCAACGTGAGGTCCGGCACCGCCTCCCGGCCGTAGGCGAAGCTCACCTGGTACACCGGCGGCCGGCTGAGGTCGCGGGCCGTGTTCAGCTCCCCGACCACCAGCTCGAACGGCACCTCCTGGTGCTCGTACGCGCCCAGGCAGGCGGCGCGCACCCGCTCCAGCACCTCGGTGAACGACGGACCGCCGTGCAGCGTGGTGCGGATCGGCAGGGTGTTGACGAAGTAACCGATCAGCGGCTCCAGTTCGGGCCGGTCGCGGACGGCCGTCGGCACCCCCACCACGACGTCCCGCTGCCGGCTGTACCGGGCGAGCAGCACGGTGAAGACGGCCAGCAGCGCCATGTAGGTGGTCGCGCCGCGCCGGTGCGCCAGCGCCGCCAGCTCCCGCATCAGCGGTTCCGGCAGCTCGAAGGGCAGCGCGCCGCCGCGGAAGCCCTGCACGGCCGGTCGCGGCCGGTCCGTCGGCAGCACCAGCGCCGCCGGCGCCCCGGCCAGCCGCTCCCGCCAGTACGCCAACCGCCCGTCCCAGCGGCCCTGTTCCAGCTGCTCGCGCTGCCAGAGCGAGAAGTCGGCGTACTGCACCGGCGGCTCCGGCAGCGGCGAGGGCCGGCCCTCGGCGAACGCCGCGTACAGGGCGGCGAGTTCGGACAGCAGCACCCAGAACGACCAGCGGTCCGAGACCAGGTGGTGCAGCACCAGGACCAGCACCGACTCGTCCTCGGCGGTGCGCAGCAGGGTCAGCCGGACCGGTGTCCCGGCCTCCAGGTCGAACGGCTCGCCGATCGCCGCCGCGCCGATCCACTCGTCCAGTTCGGCCGCCGTCAGCCCGGCCCGCCGCAGGTCCACCTCGGGCAGCTCCGGCGCCGGCAGCGGGCGCACCACCTGGACCGGGCGGCCCTCGCGCAGCGTGAAGGCGGTCCGCAGCGCCTCGTGCCGGCGGACCACCTCGGCGAACGCGGCGCGCAGCACCCCGGCGTCCACCGGGCCGCGCACCCGCACCGCGCCCGGCACCACGTACGCCGGGTTGTCGGGGCGGACCTGCTCCAGGAACCACATGCCCTGCTGGAAGACCGAGAGCGGGAAGACGTCCTCGGCGGGGGCCGTGGTCCGCTTCTCGGCGAGCAGGTGCTCCAGGCGGGCCCGCTGCTCGGGGGTCAGGGCGGCGAGGCGCTGTTCGAGCTCAGTCATCGGAGGGCTCCGTCTCCCCGGTCACCTGGTCGAGCAGGGCGAGCAGTCCGGCGTCGTGGTCCGCCGCGCGGGCGGCCCGGCGGATCGGCGCGGTGTCCTCGCCGCGCTCCGGCCGCGGGGCGGCGGCCACCTCGCCGACCACCTGTTCGGCCAGGCCGCGCACGGTCGCGCCCTTGAGGAAGTCGGCCACCGTGACCTTGACGCCGAGCCGGCCCTGGATCTCGTTGCGCAGTTCGACGGCCATCAGCGAGTCCAGCCCGAGGCCGGACAGCGGCGCGTCGGCGTCCACGGTCGCCGCGCGCGAGCCCAGGGCGGTGCGCACCCCGGCCGTGAGGNNNCACCAGGGCGGCGACGCGCTGCTCGGCGGGGGCGCGCAGCAGGTCCTCGGCGGTGGGCAGCGTGCTCGCGGCGGCGCGGCCGGGCGCGCCGGGCGGCCGCTGTCGCCGCTCGGGCCGTTCAGCACGTTCGGGCTGTTCGGCACGTTCGGGCCGCTCGGCACGTTCGGACCGTTCGGGTCGCTCGGCCCGTTCGCTCCGGGCCGGGGAGCGCCGGGCGGGCCGGACGGCGGCGCCGTCGCCGCTCGGCTCGTGCCAGCAGCGGGTGGCGGCGAACGGGTAGTGCGGCAGCGGCGTACGGGCCCGCGCGTAGTCGCGGTCGAACCCGGCCCAGTCGACCTCGGCCCCCTCGACGTACAGCCGGCCGAGGCTGCCCAGCAGGACCTCCCAGTCGTCGTAGGTGGGCCGCAGACTGGGCAGCGTCAGGACGTCGTCGCCGGTCAGCACCTCGCGGACCAGGCCCAGCAGGGTCGGCGCCGGGCCGATCTCCAGGAAGGTGCGGTACCCCAGCTCGTACAGCGAGCGCACCCCGTCGGCGAAGAGCACCGGCCGCCGGGCGTGGCCCAGCCAGTACCCGGTGTCCAGCGGCTGGTCCCACGGCCAGGGCCGGCCGGTCAGGTTGGACACCAGCGGCAGCCCCGGCGCGCCGAAGGAGACCTTCTCCAGGGCCGCCCGCAGCGGCTCCAGCACCGGTTCCACCAGCGGCGAGTGCGAGGACGTGGAGATCCGCAGCCGGCGCACCTCGGCGCCGCGGTCGGTGAACGCCGCGCAGACCGCGTCGACGACCTCCCGCACCCCGGAGACGGTGGTGTTCGCCGGGCCGTTCACGGCGGCCACCGACACCAGGGCGGCGTCGTGGCGGGCGAGTTCGGCGGAGACCTCCTCCGCCGGGGCGGAGATCGCGGCCATCGCCCCGGACTCGGCGAGCCGCTGGAGCAGCCGCCCGCGCTCGGCGACCAGGCGCAGGCCGTCCTCCAGCGGCATCGCGCCCGCGAAGCAGGCGGCGGTGTACTCGCCCAGGCTGTGCCCGATCACGGCGGCCGGCTCCACGCCCCACGAGCGCCACAGCTCGGCCAGCGCGTACTCCACCGCGAACAGGCCGGGCTGCGCGAACTCCATGGTGTTGATCAGCTCGCCGTCCGCCGCCGAGGCCGGGTGGACGGCGGAGAGCAGCGGCGCGGGCAGGACGTCGCGCAGGATCTCGTCACAGCGTTCGAGGGTGCGCCGGAAGGACGGCTGGGTCTCGAACAGCCGCCGGGCCATGCCCGCGCGCTGCGGGCCCTGGCCGGTGAACAGGAAGACCGGCTCGGCGGCCGTGCCCCCGGCCGTGCCCAGCAGCAGCCCCTCGCCGGGGTCGTCCCGCACGAAGTCCGCCAGCCGGTCGGCGATCTCCCCGGCGGAGGCGCCCACCGCGGCGAGCCGGTGCGGGAAGTGCGAGCGGCCGGTGTTGGCGGAGAAGCACAGGTCGGGCGCGGCCCGCGGACCGGCCGCCGCCAGCCGGTCCTGGTAGCGGCGGGCCAGCTTGAGCAGCGCGCCGCCGCTCTTCGCCGACAGGGCCAGCACGGACAGCGGGCGCGCGCCGTCCGGCTCCGCCGCCGGGCGCTCCGGCGCCTGCTCCACGATCAGGTGCGCGTTGGTGCCGCTGAAACCGAAGCTGCTCACGCCCGCCAGCCGCGGCCCCTCCTCCACCGGCCACGGGGTGAGCCCGGTCGGCACGGCGAAGGTGGTGCCGTCGAAGGAGATGTGCGGATTGAGCTCCCCGAAGTGCAGGTTCGGCGGGATCAGCCCGCGCTCCACGCAGAGCACGGCCTTGATCAGCCCGGCGATCCCGGCCGCCGCCTCCAGATGGCCGAGGTTGGTCTTCACCGCGCCCAGGTAGAGCGGCGCGCCCTCCTCGCGGCCGTACACCTCGGCCAGCGCCGCCACCTCGATCGGGTCGCCCAGTTTGGTGCCGGCGCCGTGCGTCTCGATGTAGCCGACCCGCTCCGGGCCGACCCCGGCGGCGGCCAGGGCGCCGTGGAACACCTCGCGCTGCGCGGCCCCGTTCGGCGCGGTCAGGCCGGAGCTGCGCCCGTCCTGGTTGACGGCCGAGCCGCGGATCACCGCGAGCACCCGGTCACCGTCGCGCTTCGCGTCGGAGAGCCGCTTGAGCACCACCACGCCGCAGCCCTCGCTGCGGACGAAGCCGTTGGCCGCCGCGTCGAAGGTCTTGCAGCGGCCGTCGTCGGCGAGCATCTCCGGGAACTGCGAGAAGGAGATCGCCGCGTCCGGGGCGACCACCGCGTTGACGCCGCCGGCGAGCGCCAGGTCGCACTCGCCCAGGCGCAGGTTCTGGCACGCCTGGTGCACGGCCACCAGCGAGGAGGAGCACGCGGTGTCCACCGAGACGCTCGGCCCGCGCAGGTCCAGCAGGTAGGAGAGCCGGCCGCTGGCGATGCTGTGGGCGACGCCGGTGCTGGCATGGGCGGTGATGTCGGCGGGCTCGCGGAACAGCAGCCCGGCGTAGTCGTTGCTGCAGATGCCGAGGAACACCCCGGTGCGGCTGCCGGCCAGCGCGTGCGGGGCCTGCCCGGCGTCCTCCAGGGCCTCCCAGGCGACTTCGAGCACCAGGCGCTGCTGCGGGTCCATCGAAACGGCCTCGCGCCGGGAGATGCCGAAGAACTCGTGGTCGAAGCGGTCGATCCGGTCCAGGAAGCCGCCCCAGCGGGTGCTGTGCCGGCCGGGGGTGCGCGGGCGCTCGTCGTAGAACGCCTCGACGTCCCAGCGGTCGGCCGGGATCTCGCCGATCGCGTCGGTGCCGGCGGTGAGCAGCTCCCAGTACGCGTCCGGGTCGCCCACCCCGCCGGGGAGGCGGCAGCCGACGCCGACGACGGCGATCGGCTCGGTCCGCGCCCGCTCGTAGGCGTCGATCCGGTCCCGCATCCGCTCCATCGTCAGATAGGCGCGCTTCATCGCGGTCATGGACGCGGACCGGTCGTCGGGCGTGGTGGTGCCGGTGGTCCCGGTGGAGTTCTCGCGTGTGGTCATCGTCCCTGTCCCCGGTCGGTCGGATCGGCGTCGGCGTCGAACTGCTCGGTCTTGGCGAGGAGGAGGGCTTCGAGTTCGCTCTCCGAGAGCCCGTCGAGGTCGACGGGGGCGGTTCCGGCGGCCGGGGTGGCCGCCGTGGCGGGTGCGGTGGACGCGGCGGGTACGGCCGGGCCGGGCTCCAGCACGATGCCCATCCGCTCGGCGAGGAACGGCACCAGCGCGTCCAGCGTCGGGTACTGCCATCCGAGGGTGGCCGGCAGCGGCACCCCGAGCGACAGCTCCAGGCGCGAGCGCAGCTCCAGCGTCCGCAGGGAGTCGAAGCCGAGGCCGACCAGCGGCGCCTGACCGTCGATCGCGGCGGCGTCCGCCGCGGCG
>NZ_BAAAKJ010000315.1:0-630 GCF_039527695.1 Kitasatospora putterlickiae | reverse complement strand
CGGCCTCGGCCTTGGCGGTGGTGACCGCGTCCCAGCCCTGCCGCTCGGCCGTGGCGGTGGTCTTCGCGGCCTCGGCGCGGGCCCGCTCCAGGGTCTGCTCGGCGCGCCCCTGGGTCTCGGCGGCCTGCTCCTTGGCCTGCTCGCGCAGCCGCTCGATCTCGGCGGCGGCGCCCGCGCGCAGCTCGTCCGCGTCGGCCTTGGCCCTGGTGAGCAGCTCCTCGGCGCTCTTCGCCGACTCCTCGATCTGCAGCACCGCCTGCCGGCGGGCCTCGCCGCGCACCCGGTCGGCCTCGGCGGCGGCCTGCGAGCGCAGCTCCTCCGCCTCGGCGCGCAGCCGGGCGGCCTCGTCCTGCATCTCCTGGATCCGCTCGCGGACCGCGGCGGCGTCGTCCAGGGCGGCGTTCTGGGCGGCCTCGACGGCGGCCCGTGCCTGCTCGCGCAGCCGCTCCGCCTCGGCGGCGGCCTCGGCGCGGATCCGGTCGGCCTCGGCGGTGGCCCCGGTGCGGGCGGCCTCGGCGTCCTGGCCGGCCCGGTCGAGCATCTCCTCGGCGGCCTTGGCGGCCTTGGCCAGGTGGGCGGCGGCCTCCTTGGCTCCGGCCGCCCGGCCGGCCTCCTCGGCCTCGCCGCGCA
>NZ_BAAAKJ010000314.1:33596-39997 GCF_039527695.1 Kitasatospora putterlickiae | reverse complement strand
CGGCCGGCGGCGCGCGCGAGGTCGCGCACCGGGACGGCCGACTCGCCGACGCCGTGCCAGACGGTGCCGGGCTCGGCGCGCTCGACGGCGGCCAGGAACAGCTCGGCGAGGTCGTCCACGTGGACGGTCGGCCAGCGCACGCCCTCCTCGCCGTAGTGCTCGGGCGCGCCCTGGGTGCGGGCCCGGTCGACGAGGATGGCGGGGATCCCGCCGCCCCGGCCGTACACGATGCCGGGGCGCACGACGACGGCGCGCACGCCCTCGGCGGCCTCGGCCAGCACCCGCCGCTCGATCCGCGGGCGGTAGCCGACGATGTCGATCGGGTCGGTCGGGGCCTGTTCGTCGACCTCGTGGGCCTCGCCGGTGGCGCCGAGCACCCACACGCCGCTGGTGTAGACGAAGGGGTGACCGGTGCCGCGCAGGGGAGCGGCGAGCGCCTCGACGACGGCGGTGTCCACGTCGGCGTCGCCGCTCGGCGGGGCCAGGTGGATCACCGCCTGGATGTCGGGGGTGACCGCACCGGCCAGCGAGGCCGGGTCGGCGGTGTCGCCGACCACCTGGGCGTGCCAGGGGCGGCCGGGCTGCGGCTCGGCGCCGCGGGTGAGGGCGACGACCTGGTGGCCGGCGGCGGTGAGGTGTTCGGAGACGGCGGAGCCGATGTAACCGGTGGCACCGGTGAGCAGGACCTTCATGGCAATCCCCCAATGTCGAAAATTTCGATGTCGAAACTATAGGTGGGATTGATCCATGATGTCAAACACTTCCATATCGAAATGTTAGACTCCCGGGCATGACGGAACAGCAGCCGCAGCAGTACGACGGCGTCGACCGCATCACGGCCCAGTGGCACGCGGTCCGCCCCGACCTGGACACCTCTCCGATGGCCGTGATCGGCCGCGTCTCGCGCGCCTCGCGCCTGCTGGAACGCGGGATCAAGGAGAACCTGGCCCTGCACGGCGTCGAACCCTGGGAGTTCGACGTCCTCGCCACCCTGCTGCGCTCCGGCCCGCCGCACGTCCTCACCGCCGGCGAACTCAGCTCGGCCGCGATGGTCAGCTCCGCGGCGCTCACCAACCGCATCGACCACCTGGTCGAGAAGGGCCTGGTCGACCGGGCCGTGGACCCCGCCCACCGCCGCCGGGTGCTGATCTCCCTGACCGGCACCGGCCGGGAGCTGGCCAACCGCCTCGTCGAACACCACCTCGTCGGCGAGCAACGCCAGCTCGCCGGGCTGAGCACCGCCGAGCGCGAGCAGCTCGCCGGCCTGCTGCGCCGGGTGCTGGTCACCCTCGGCGACCACGTCGAGGACCCCGCCCGGCGATAGCCGAACCGTCCCGGCCGGCCGGCCCGCTACGCGTTCGGCGGCGGGACGAAGGAGGCCGCGCTGCCGCCGTTCCACTCCACCCCGCCGCCGAACGCGTAGCGCGGGCCCGGTGCTACTTGAGCATGCGGGCCGCTTCGACCTGCTGGAGGTGGATCAGGATGTCGTGGGTCTGCGCGAGGCGGATCCGGGGGGCGTCGGCGATGCCGGGGTAGGTGGCGCCGATGTTCTTGACCGTGTGCGGTGTGGAGAGCCAGGTGCGGGCCGCGGCCGGGGTGTTGCGCAGGTCGACCACGAAGTCGCGGTAGCGGACCTTGTCGAGGGTGTGCTCGGCGGTGCCGGGCGCGGCGGGGGCGGCGGTGAAGCGCTCCGGGACGCCGTCCTGGTTGAAGGCGTTGAACGCGCCGTGGTCGAAGGTGAGGCCGACGCTCAGGTAGCCCGTGCCCAGCCGCTCGCGCAGGAAGTCGCCCTGCACCTTCGGGTAGTGGTCGGGGGCGTAGGACTTGAGGGCGATGTGGCCGTTGTGGGCGGAGATCATGATCTTGTCGCCGGTGCGCTGCTGCCACCAGGCGACGTTCTCCGCCATGACCCGGTCGCGGTAGAGCATGGCGCCGGGGATGCTCCGGGGGTCGTCCCAGTCGAAGGCGTACAGGGTGGTCATCTGATGGATCGCGGTGGCGTGCTGCAGCGCCCAGGCGTGCGCGTCGGCGTCGGCGCCGGGGTGCTGCTTGAGCAGCTCCACCGCTCGGCCGGTCCGCTCGGCGAGCTCCTTGCGCTCGGCTATCGGCTTCGCGAAGTAGTCGTTGACGTAGGTCTCGGCGTCGGTGGCGGGCCGCAGGCCCTGGTACAGCCCGGTGAGGTTCGCGGCGAGTTCGGGACGGATCGCGGCCGCGTAGGCGGTGACCTTGTCGTACAGCTCGGCGCCGGCGAACCCGTTGTCGTCGCCGACGAAGCGGACCGGGTCGTCGGGGTGCTCGACGTTGTAGGCGCGCATCCACTGGAGCAGGTCGCGGTACTCGGCGTTGTTCCACCACCGGTAGGTGCCCTGGAACTCCTCGTCCATGATCTGCTTCAAGTCGCCCTCGCCGCGCAGCAGGTAGGCGTCGATCCGCAGTCCGCTGCTCCAGGCCGTTTCGAGGGCGAAGGCCCTGAAGCCCTTCTCCTCGACCAGGTATCGCAGGGCCCGGTGCTTGAGGGTCACGAACTCGTGCGAACTGTGGGTGGCCTCGCCGAGGCCCACCACCTTGGCGTCGCCGACCATCCGGCCGAACGGGCGCAGGTCGGCCAGGTTGCCGCGGGGTTCGGTGGTGCGCAGCGGGTGGGCCACCCGGTCGAGGGCCGCCTCGGGGGAGCGGAACGCGGCGGCGTCGGCGGCGGCCGACGCGGCGGCCGGGGTGGACGGAGTGGCGGCGGAGGCGGCCGGGGCGACGGCCAGGGTGGCACCGAGCGGGACGAGCAGGGCGGCGAGTAGGGCCTTGTGCGTGTTCATGGCCCCAACCCTCGCCGCGCGGACACACCCCGGACCATCCAGTGCGCCCCCCGCCCGTCCCGGGGGTTATCCTCGCCCGCCGATCGGCGGCGGGCCGGGACCACAGTCCCAGTCGTGAACAGGAGTCAAGTGGATGGCCACACCGGAGTCCAGGGCTCATCGGGCCCTACAGCCCATCAAGATCATCTGAGAGCCAACGGGCCACCCCCGAACACGCGCGTCAGGGCCCGCGCTGACGACCGCACCGGGGACGTGGTCCAATTCCCGGATGAGCCTGCTGGTTGAGGTGTTCACCACCGACGAGAGCGGCAACTCCCGCTTTCCCGACGTCCCCGACGGTTCGTCGGATCTCGCGGGCTTCGAGAGCTGGCGCTCCACGGTGTGGGGATCGGAGAGAGTCCGTTCCCTCGGTGCACGGTTCTTCCCTCAA
Organism: Kitasatospora putterlickiae; assembly: GCF_039527695.1. Lineage (NCBI taxonomy): Bacteria > Bacillati > Actinomycetota > Actinomycetes > Kitasatosporales > Streptomycetaceae > Kitasatospora > Kitasatospora putterlickiae. Next base: position 36,757 of record NZ_BAAAKJ010000314.1, on the reverse strand, counting down.
CTGGCCGGCGACACACTGTGTGTTGCCCCGGCCGATGTCCCGGAGTTCATTCAGGAAGTCTTCCTGCTCCAGAGCAACGTCGAGTCCATTGCCGCTGGCATGGACTCACCCACGCCGGTCACCCACCGCGTCGGCCAGATAGCCGATCGCCTGGACAACATCCTCGATGCCGCCCAGCGAGCGATTCAGATCGGCGGCGGAGTACAGATCTCCTGACCAACGCGCGCTGACCTCGCGACCAATTCGATCACCACCGCCCTCGGTGCCGCTGCCTGGGCGGGATGCTTGCTGCCCGGTTCGCGGTCCGGGGGGAACGGGCGGGCGCCGGGCCCGTCCCGGGTTCAGTCGGCGGCGCCGCGGCGTTCGGCCAGCAGAGCGTTCAACCGCTCCACTTCGCGGTCCACCAGGACGTGCTTGTCGTCGACGTAGGGGAGGTGGACCTTGCGGCCGTCGGCTCGGAACGCGTAGGTGAGGAACGCCGGCGCGCCGCGGCCCGCGTGCGCGTTCGGGTTGGGTGCCTTGCCGAACCTGGTGATCTCGGCCCAGGGCAGTCGGCGGCGGCGCACCAGCCCGCGGACGGTGATCCCCTCGGCGGTGACCAGGGTGCCGGCCCGGGCGACTCCGACGATCACCAGCAGGCAGAAGCCGATCACCAGCAGCGAGCCGATCGCCTTCGTGGACGGCGCGAACTCCTGGTCGCTCCAGAGCGGCAGCAGTGCCCCGAAGGACAGCAGCAGGACGGTGAGCGCGAGCCCCCCGACCCGCGTCGTCGCCACCCGGTACTCGTGCGGAAATCTCAGCCGGTCGTTGCTCATCCCGCCCACCCCTCGATCCTCTTCACCGGTCCGCCGTCATGGTCGGCGGCCGGACGGATTCGCAGTATAGGGACGGGAGTTGTTCACCAACAGGCGATCGCCCGGACGGTCGGCGGCCCGGCCGGAGCGCGGGCCGAACAGTACCGGCTCCGGGCCGGTGGCCGCTGGGCTCAGGAGTGCTGCACGGCCTGAAGAGGGAGTGCGCGGGTGGGGCGAGGTCACGGCCGACCGGCCTCTGCGAATCCGCCGGCCCCTCCGCGCCCTACACCAACAGTTCGACGGCCGTGGCGAAGACGCGATTTCTCGTCACTCGGAGAGAGCGCGGAACTACGCTCCGAGGAAGCCGCCTCGTTGAGTCTCACGGTGCCTTCGGGCGCGACGGCCGTTCCGGTGTTCATCGCCGACTTCGGTACCGGGTTCGCGGGTGCGGTGCGAGTCGACATTCGGTCCGGATTCGGTCCGGGCGGTTGGCGGTTGGCGGTTGGCGGCTGGCGGTTGGCGGGTTCGGTCGCGGTGGCGTGCGGGCGCGTCACGCCGGGTCGTTCGTGGTATAGCAAGTGATGCGCCATGAGCGCGTGAACTTCATTTGAGGGTAGGGCAGTTGAGTTCGATGTCCGAGCAGATGGCCGGGGTTCGGGTCCGTGACCTGGTGCGGGATGTGGTCGCCGCCTGCGCGCCCGAGGAGGTGGTGATCGTCGAGGGCCTGCTGCGGCAGAGCGACGCTGAGGTCCTCGCCCGGCTGCGCAGGCGTCGTGGTGAGCGCGATCCGCTCGGCTTCGGCCTTGCCGAGATCGTGCCGCTCGTGGCGCCGCTGCTGTGGCTGACCCTGGAGCGGGCCCGCGAGAGGATCGCCCAGAACCTGGTGGACGGCGCGTCGCGCGGCTCGTCGACGCTGTGGCGGTGGATGCGCCGGCGCCCGCCGGTCCCCGAGGTCATCCCGCCGTTGACCCGGGACCAACAGCGCCTGGTCCACACGATGGTGCTCGACGGGGCCGCGGAGGCCGGGCTCTCCCCGGACCTCGCACAGCGGTTAGCCGACCGCGTGGTGGCCGGCCTCGTCCTGGCCGATCCGGACGAACCGCAGGGCCGGCCCCGCGGGGAAGTGGAGGAGGGCGGGGCCGAGGAGCCCCGGGAGCTGCGGTGACCGGTGCCGGGCCGGGCCCGGCCGCCGTCGACGAACGGGTTCTGGGCGCGGGGACGAACGCCCGCTTCGCCCTCCTGCTGGTCCTGCTCGTGGCGGCCAGCGGCTCGATGCTGATGCCGGTCCTGACGGCCTTCCGCTCCGGCAGTCTGACCGGCTGCCTGCTGGCGGCCGGCGCCGACGCCGACCGGCGCGGCACCCTGGGCTCCACGCTCCGCACGACCGGGCAGAGTCTTGCCTACCTGCCGTGCGCGGCCCGCGACAACCCGCCGCTGCCGTGGTGGCAGATCCTGTTCGGCCCCGCCGTGGTCCTGCTGTTCGCGGCGGTCATCGCGGCCGTGCTGCCGCGCTGGAAGCAGCGTCGCGGACGCTGTGTCGAGCTGTCCCTGGTCGACCGCGCCGGCGCCGTGGAGGCCAGGGTCCGGGCACTGGCCGCCGACCGGGTCGACCCGGTGCCCGCCCTGTTCGAGGCACCCGCCGTCCTCACCCGCAACGGCGCGGCGTTCGGCAGCAACCGCCGCCCCCGGCTGCGGCTGAACGCCGGCCTGGTGGCCTGCCGCGACACCGATGCGGCCACCTTCGACGCCGTCGTCCTGCACGAGCTCGCCCACGTCGCCAACCGGGACCTGACGGTCACCTACGCCACCGTCGCGCTGTGGCGCTCCTTCCTCGCCCTCGTCCTGTGCCCGTACGTGCTGGTGACGTTCTGGCAGGGCTGGCGCATGGTGGCGCGGGGCGACACGCTGCTCTCCGCGGACTACGCGCGTCAGGTGGCCCTGCCGGTGCTGACCGTGCTCGTGATCTCCGTCGTGCGCGCGGAGGTGCTGCGCAGCCGTGAACTGCACGCCGACCTGACGGCCCGGCGGTGGCGGGCGCCACTGGAGCACGTGTGGGCCGCCATGCCCCCGAGGGGGGACCTGCGCGGGGTGCGGCGGTGGGTGGACGGCGCGCTGGAGCTGGTGCGGATCCACCCGCGCTGGGAGGTCCGCCGCGACGCGCTCGCCGATCCGGCGCCGCTGTTCGAGGTCAGGGCGCTGCTGATGTTCCTGATCGGTGTGATCGCCGCGTTGACGAACTTCCACCTGATGTGGCACTTCGTGCCGCACGTGGCGATGATGAACGGCTGGCTCAACCAGGCGGTCGGCGCCGCCCCGGCCGCCGGGGTGATCGCCGGCATCGGCCGCGTCGCCGGGCGCGAGGTGGTC
>NZ_BAAAKJ010000314.1:32489-33520 GCF_039527695.1 Kitasatospora putterlickiae | reverse complement strand
CTGTGGCGGGCGGTGCTCCGGACCACCGCCCTCGGCCTGCGTTCGCCCACCGGTGTGCGCGGCGGGCTCTGGCTGGGCGCGGGCCTGGTCGCCGGGTCCGTGCTGAACGGGCACACCACCGGCAGCCTGTGGGTACCGGCCCGATGGGGTGCGCTGGGCGTGGTGGTGGTGGCCGCCGTCGGCTTCACGTGCTGGACCACCCAGTGCGCCCGGCTGGCGGCCACCGCCCGGCCGGGCCGGTCACTGCGGTTGCCGCTCGCGCTCGGCCTGGTGGCGGGCTGGCTCGTCCTGTCGGCCTGGTTCACGTGGTGGGACTACTACGGTGCGATGTACGCCCACGGCGCCTGGTTCGACGGTGCGGGTGCCCGGCAGGTGGTCGTCCACTGGTTCCCCGGTACCGGCACGGTCCGCCCGGACACCAGTGCCCTGATGGCACGGATCGTTCCCCCGCTGCGCTACGTGGTCGGGGTACCGCTGGTGCCGCTCGCCGCCGTCGCGGCGTGGGCCGTTCCGCTGGTCCTGTGGGCGGCGGGCGGCCGGGGTGGCGCGCCGGGCCCCGTCGCGGTCCCCGTGCTCCCGTCCTTGCGCGGGGCCCTGGGAGCCGCGCTCGGTGGCGGGGCGCTCGCCGTCGTCTGCGTCGGCGCCGTCCAGGTCTGGCTGCACCACCTGCACGCGGGTGCGGGCCAGCGTGGAGGACTCTACGCGTTCAGCTACGCGCTCTGGTGCCTGGCGGCGATCGTCCTCGGCGCGGCCGTCGCTGCCTCGGCGGCCGTCCGCGTGCCCGCGTTCCGGCTGCCGGCGGCTCTGGTGGCCTCCGGCACCGCCGCGCTGCTCGGTCTCGGCGGCATGGTGGTGTTGATCTCCGTCGACGGCTGCCTGGGGCCGCTGTCCGTCCTGAACGACAGTTGCGGCTGGCGGCCCGCCTGGCGGCAACTGCAGGGCGGCCTGACGTTCCGTTTCGTCATCCACGCGGCACTGCTGCTGGCACCGGTCACCGCTCTGCTGGTGACCGCCCTCGCCGCGCTCGCCCG
>NZ_BAAAKJ010000314.1:10903-32457 GCF_039527695.1 Kitasatospora putterlickiae | reverse complement strand
GGTCCTCCGGCCGGGCGGCGCCGCGTCGTGCCGGTGATCGGCCTCGGCACGTGTGCCGTGGCCCTGGCCACCGCGACGATCCTGCTCGTCGCCGACGTCCCGGGCCAGCTCCGCCCGATGGCGAAGACGGTGTCGCCCGCCGCCCAGGCGGAGTTCCAGCGGATCATGGGGCTGCCGACTCTCCCGGTGTCACCGCGCATGCGCTGGCGCCAGGTCCACGCCTGGTACCGGGTCGGCGGCCGGTTCCTGGTCGAGAACGCGCTGGCCGACGGGGCCGCACTGGTGAAGGTCCTGGGCGAGGCCCGGCGCGACGAGCGGATCGACATCACCCCCGCCCTGATGGCCAAGGCGCGTCCGTTCTGCGCCGACCTGCGCAACGTCGCCAGCTGGGAGGTCTACTACTTCCAGGTCCCGGACCCGGCCGCGCAAACCGCCTGGCACCAGTTCGGGGTGACCGCCCTCGCCGCCGGCGGTCGTTGCGCCGAGGCCGTCGACCGCTCCGACACCGGCGCCTTCGCCGCCTCCGTGACCGACCTCCTCAAGGCCGTCCGCGCGGTGCGTGACACGTCCAGCCGTGTCAGGCAGATCCTCGACGACCCACAGGACCCCGTCTTCACCGGTACGCCCCTTTCCCCGCCCCAGCCCCTCCTCTGACCGGCGCCCGCCCCGGCCTCCCGGCTTCCCGGGTGTGCCGAGGCGGCCCGCCGCGCCGCGCCGCGCGGCCCGGCCCACTGGCCGAGGAGGCCGCCGGGCAGGCGCTGTTCCACGGCGAGCTCTCCACCTACCTCGCCGCCGCCATCGCGAGCGGCCTGTGGCAGCCCGAACAGGCCGAACTACCGGATGGGTTGACGGCGCGCCACTTCGAGGAGCTGTGACCGGCCGCCGCCCGCCGCGGCCCCGCAATGGCCCGGGTGCTCACCCGGACGGGCTTCCCCGCCTTCGCCGCCACCGAGCGGACGGTGCGGGCCGCCGAGGCCTGTCCGGCCGACCCGGACCTCGCCGCGGCGACCCGACGCGGACCGGTCGACCAGCTGGACACGCCGTGCCGCGCGTTCCGGTCCCGCTCGCTGTCCGAGAAGTGGCACCCGACTCAGGTCCGCTCGCCATCCGGATCAAGAGGAGGCGGAGGAGCGTAACGGCCGATCCGGCAGCGCGTGGACCAGAAGCCGACGGCCCGCAGTCGTTCACCGCTCGCGCGAGCGACGACGAGGTGGCCGCCCTCGAAGCCGACGCGATCGCCGACCGCCAAGAACAGTGGACTGTCCAGCTCGAAGGCGTATCCGCCATCGGATTCGAGTTCGTTCACGAGCACCAACCGCGAGGCGGCTGTGGTCCCGTCGGCGATCAGACGCATGACCGGATGGTCCCACGCGTCCGCGGCTGCCGGGAAGGGGACTGCTCAGGCGATGCCGACGTCGCGTGGCTGCCGGCCCCGAAGCCACCGGCGTAGAGCCGGTCGTGGTGAGCTCCTCGGCCTTGGTTCGTCTCCCGCTGCGCCAGGGTGTACGGCTCGGGGCCGTGGCGCTCGTGCACCACATGCCCGCTCCTGTCCCGTCGGGGTTCACAGGAACGGGCAGCGCGCTTGGTGGACGGGCCCCGTCGACCCGGAGGCGGGCCGGTGAGAGCCAGCAACCGGACGGGGCCGCGCGGTGCGGGGCTACGGTTGCGCCTGCCACGAACGGTCCGCCTCGGCGCGAGCCAGTTCGGCGTCGTACTGACTCGCGTCGAAGTGGAGCTGCGGTAGAGGGCGTGGGCCGGGGGCGAGGGGAGACTCCCGCGGCATCTCCCAGTCCGACCACCGCACGACCTTCCCGAACCGCCGCACGACCACGGTCAGGTAGCCACAGCAGCCACCGGTGCACTCCGGTTCCCCCAGGTTCAGACGGCGCGCCTCGCCGGTCGCCCGCAGGGGGCTGGGTCGGCCGGCCGGCAGCACATCAGCGGTGTAGGGTCCGCGGCCACCTTCGCGGACCGCCTCCGCGATCACGTCCTCGCCGTTGATCCGGAACCGCACCTGGGCGGCGGACCGGGGTCCCGGCGGTACCACCCTGATCTCCAAGTGATCGAACATCAGACCACCCTATGAGGCCTTCCGATCTCGGCACACGGCCGATTCGACCACTTACTCCGGCTGCCCGTCGGAAGGGCCCACGAGGTGCCTCTGCACCGGTCACGGGCGCGGTTCGCGCGGCTGTCGTCGGTGCCGGTGGTCAGCGGCAGTTCCCTGCGGGCGGGTCGCACAGCCGGACGGTGGCGACGCCCGGCAGGTCGGCGAGCAGGCGGCGCAGGACGGCGAGATCGGCATCGGAGGTGCGGGTGTCGAAGACGACGACGAGTCGTACGGAATCGGTCTCCCGCATGGAGACGAGGGTGGCGCCGTGGCCGAGGCCCGAGCCGTCCCAGAGGAGTTCCGGATGAGGGCCGGTCCTCAGGAGGGGACTGTCCTTCTGGACGGTGGCGACGAACGCGTCCGGCTCCTGGAAGTAGGGGGCGATCGAGGTTGTGCCGAACCTCCAGCCGGCGAAGCCGAGGGTGGCGGTGGCGACCAGGGTGCCGAGCAGGAGCGGCAGGCACCGGGGCTCGGGGCGCGCGCGGCTCGCCGCGGTGAGGAGGACGACGCCCGCCGGCGCCAGCACGAACAGCCCGATCAGGGCGCCAAGGACCGAGACGGCGAGCAGTCCCCAGCCGAATACCAGACAGGCCGTCCGGAAGGCGGTGGCGTCCCGTGCGAGAAGCGGTGCGGCGGCACCCAGGGAACCGAGCACCAGCGGACCGTCGATCAACGACCCGCCGACGAGCACCACCCAGAGCACGGCCGGCGCGCCACACAGCGTCGCCGCCACCGCCAGGACCCGCCCCGCCCGCGGCACGGACCGGAGCACGCTCAAGTTCGTCATGACCCCCCCATTATTGAACACGTTCAAACCTGGTGGGGTCACGCTACCAGGCCGCTTCAGCGAATTGAGGGCGTGCCGGTCCGCCACCCTCCTTCGGGGGCGCTGCTCGTCCGCTCCCGGCGGGTGCTCGTTGTGGTTCTCGACGTCCCGTCGGGGGCCCGAGGCCGACCCTCGGGCGGCCGGGCGCGGGCGCCGGTGAGCGCCCGCCCTGCGTTGCGGCGGAGACCTGGGGGCCAGGTGGATCGGGCGGCGGGGTCAGGGGGTTTCCGCGGCGAAGTCGGGGAGTTCGTCGGAGAGGAGTTCCTCCGCGCCGTGGTCGAGTGCTTCCTGCATGCGGTGGGAGCGGGGAAGCATGGTGCTCTCGTAGGCGTGGATGGCGGCGTCGACGCTGTCGTTGTGGACGAGGGCGAGGGCGAGTTCGCCGGCGTCGAGCATGGCCAGGTTCACGCCGACTCCCAGCGGGGGCATGAGGTGGGCGGCGTCGCCGAGCAGGGTGATGGTGGGGTCGTGCTCCCAGGCGTGGGGCACGGGCAGGGCGTGGATGGGGCGGTGGACGTAAGAGCCGTCGTTGTCGGTCATCAGCCGCCGCAGCCGCGGGGACCAGTGACGGAACCGGTCGAGCAGGTGGGTGCGGATGGCGTCGGTGTCCTGGAGGGTCAGACCCAGGTCGGTGATCCACTCCTGAGGGACGCGCTGGATGATGTAGACGCGGATGTGGTCGCCGCTGTTGCGCTGGGCGAAGAGGCCTCGTCGCCCGTCGGCGGCCGCGGCGCTGCCCTGGCCGACGAGTTCGGCGATGTCGGGGTGGGTGTTGTCGACGTCGTGGTACCAGGCTTCGAGGAAGCTGATGCCGCTGTACCGGGGCACGGCGGGGGAGATGGCGCGGCGGACCGTGGACCAGGCGCCGTCGGCGCCGATGAGGAGGTCCGCCTCCGCGGTGGTGCCGTCGGCGAAACGCAGGTGCCGGGGGCCGGTGGCGGGACCGTCGATCGCGGTCAGCGCGCGGCCCCATTGGACGGTGCCGGGTTCGAGGGAGCCCAGGAGCAGGTCGCGCAGGTGGCCGCGGTCGATCTCGGGCTTGAAGAGCTCGTCCTGGGCGGGCGTGTGGTGGAACAGGACGTTGCCGTCGGGGGCCGCCAGTTGGCGCATCTCCTGGCCCTCGGGGCGGCACGCGGCGAGGAAGGCGTCCAGGAGGCCGGCTTCGCGCAGCGCGATCTGACCGTCGTCCTTGTGCAGGTCCAGGGTGCCGCCCTGGTCGCGGGCTTCGGGGCCGGCTTCCCGGTCGTAGACGGTGGCGGCCAGGCCGTTGCGCTGCAGGATGCGGGCGCAGGTCAGGCCGGCGGGTCCGGCACCGATGATGGCGATGCGGGTGGAGGCGGGGACCGCCATGGCGGTGATCCTTACGTCGTGGGGTGGGCGAGGTGGTGCGTTCAGGGGTCGGCTGCCGGTCGGTGCGCACCTGGCCACCCTTCGTCCCGCCGCCCTCGACCCCAGAAAAACACACCGACCCAAAAGATGCAACGACACAACTTTTTGAGCAAGACAACTTCGCGTATGATGCGGCGTATGAGCGCAACCCCCGGGCGCCGCGAGCGCAAGAAGGCCGCCACCCGCCAGGCCCTGGCGGACGCGGCCCTGAAACTCTTCCTCGAACACGGCTACGACAACGTCACCATCCGCGAGATCGCGGACACCGTGGACGTGTCGACCACCACCTTGCTCAAGTACTTCCCCAGCAAGGAGGCCCTGGTGTTCGACGAGGACGCCGAGCAGGAAACGCGCCTGGTCGCCGCCGTGCTCGACCGTCCCGAGGGCACCTCCGTCCCCCAGGCCCTGCGCGCCTGCATCACGCGGGCCCGCATCAGCGCCGGCGACTCCGACGCCCGCTTCGCCGACTTCGTCCGCCTCGTGAACGACACCCCCGCCCTGGCCCAGTACGCGCAGCGCATGTGGATGCGTCACGAGGACGCACTCGCGCACGCGATCGCCCAGGCCACCGGCGCCGCCCCGGGCGACTACCGCCCGGCCGCCCTGGCCCACTTCGCCCTGGAAGCGGCCTCCTTCGCCCAGAGGGCCACTGACCCCCATCAGGCGGCCGACGCCGCTTTCGCCCTGCTCGAACACGGATGGACCACGACACCCGCACGCCGGCCGTAGCCCGAGGGGAGTCGCAACGGCCCAGGCAGCCGTCTCCCTGGCGAGCCCTGTCCCGCAACAGACCGCCGGGCCACTCCAGGCCGCGCGTCGCGCCGACGGGACGGACTGGAGCGGTATCTTCGCCTCCCCCGAGTGGTGGCGTCGGGCAGCCACGTAGCCTGACTGGCCCGATCTGGCCCACCAGACCGCTGCCCGGGCCCGCGAGGAGATGACCGGCCCCCGCGGGCGGGCATCGGGCCGTGCCGCTGGCGGCCCGGCCGCCCCGGCACGTACACCGAATGGTGCAGCCGGGCCGGGCGACGACACCGGTCGGCGTACGGCAGGGTGTCCGCATCGGGACGACGCGGCCGCCCCCGCCCCCTCCGTAGGTTCTGGACCACAGGAACGACACCGAGGAGGACGGCATGACGGCGACGAACACGGCTCCGGCCGCGGGGGTACGGACCCCGCTCGCCCTGATCGGCATCGGGGCGTTGGCGATGGCCGCGGTGGAGACGCTCAACCCGGAGTACGACCTGGTGAGCGAGACCCTCAGCCGGTACGTGCACGGCACGGCGGGCTGGCTGCTCCCGGCGGCGCTGCTGGCTGTCGGCGCCGCCTCCGCCGTCCTCGTGGTGCGGCTGGGGGCCGGGACCCGCCGGGCGGGCCGGGCCGCGCTCGCGGTGTGGACGGCGGGCATCCTGGTCGCGGCTCTCTTCCCGGCGGACCCGCCCGGACACTGGAGCCGCCCCTCCCTCTCCGAACTCGTCCACGGCAACGCCGCCTTCCTCGCCTTCGCGGCCCTGCCGACCGCCGCCGCGCTGCTCCGCGGGACGCTCGTGGCCCGGCGGCCCGGCCTGCGAACGGCCCTGAACACCCTGACCGCGGCCTCGGCGACGACCACGGCGGCGCTCGCGGTCTTCCTGGTCGACGTGATGGGCGGCGGCCCGTCGCTCGGGCTGGGCGGCGCCCCCACGCTCATCGGCCTCGCCGAACGCCTGGTGCTCGCCGTGGACTTCGGGTGGGTCGCGCTCGCCCTGACCGTGGTGGGCACCCGCCATGGGCGGGGGTGGGACCGTCGTGCATGATCGGCGCATGGAACAGCCCGCCGTCCGCGCTCCCGCCGACCCCCGCACGGACCGGCTCGTCGACGGGCTCCTCGCGGCCGGCACCGTCGTCGCGGTCCTGGCCGTCACCCTCCGGCTCGGCGGCCGACTGGACGCCGCGGGATCCCTGCCGCTCGCCCTGTGGCTGGGCGTGTCGCTCCTGGCGCGCCGCCGGTGGCCGCTCGCCGTGCTGCTGCTCGGCGTGCAGGCCGTCGTCGTGTTCCGCACCGCCGGACTCACCGACGTGGGCTGGGTGTGGCCGGTCTCCGCCGCGTACGCCACGCTGGCCGCGGACGACCGGCCCGGCCGGCCCGGCCTGCCGTGGGCGGCCGGCGTGGGCCTGGCCGAACTGGCCTTCGCCGGAGCCTGGGAGACGGGCGCAGGTGGCGCCACCCCGCGCGAGGCCCTCGGTTCCCTGGGTGCCGAGGTGCTCTGGCTCGCGGTGCTTCTCGCCGCCGCCACCGCCTACCGCAACCGGCTGCGCTGGCGCGCCGAACTCGACGGGCGCCTTCTGCGGGCCGCGCGGGAACGGGACCTGGAGGCCGGCCGGCGGATCGCGGAGGCCCGCCTGGACATCGCCCGGGAACTGCACGACGTCGTCGGGCACACCCTCACCGTCGTCGGGCTCCAACTCCGGGTCGCGGCCGAGGCCCTGGACGACTCCCCGGAGGAGGCGCGCAAGGCCCTCACCACCGCGCAGCAGGTCCGCACCGAGGCCCTCCGGGACCTCCGCGCGCTCGTCCACGTGCTGCGCGCGCCGGGGGAGGGGCCCGAGGACCCCGCGGCCGGGGTCTTCGAGATCGCGGCGCTCGTCGACCGCATGCGGTCGACGGAGCTGGACATCCGGCTGGAGACGGCAGGCGACCTCGCCGTCGTCCCCGCGCCGGTCTCCCTCGCCGTCCACCGGATCGTCCAGGAGGCCCTCACCAACACGGTCCGCCACGCCCAGGCGTCACGGGCCGAGGTCGGGATCCGGTGCGGCGGCGGACGGGTGGAGGTGAGCGTGACCGACGACGGCCGGGCACCGGCGCGGCCACCGGGGACGGCCGGGCACGGGGTGCGGGGGATGGACGAACGGGTCCGGGCGCTCGGCGGAGACTTTTCCGCCGGACCGCGAGGAAAGGGCGACGGATGGCTCGTGCGGGCCGCCATCCCTGTGCCAGGCTTCCGCCCATGACGATCAAGGTGCTCCTCGCCGACGACCAGGCCCTGGTACGGGCGGGATTCAGCAGCCTCCTCGCCCGTGCCGAGGACATCCGGGTGGTCGGCGAAGCGGGCACGGGCGACGAAGCGGTCCGCGCGGTCCGCGCCGTCCGCCCCGACGTCGTCCTCATGGACATCCGGATGCCCGGCACGGACGGCCTCACCGCGACCCGGACGATCGTCGAGGACCCCGAACTGGCGGACTGCCGGGTCATCGTCCTCACCACCTTCGAGACCGACGAGTACGTCTTCGCGGCCCTGCGCGCGGGCGCGAGCGGCTTCCTCACCAAGGAGACCGAACCGGACGACCTGCGCCAGGCCGTCCGGGCGGTGGCGGCCGGCGACGCGCTGCTCTCACCGGGCGCGACCCGACGAGTGATCGAGCAGTTCGCGCACCGCCCGGCAGCCCCCACCGACACCGCCGAACGCCTCGCCGTGCTCACCGCGCGGGAACGCGAGGTGACCCGCCTGATCGCGACCGGCCTGTCCAACGACCAGATCGCCGCCCGGCTCTTCATCAGCCCGCTCACCGCCAAGACCCACGTCACCCGCGCGATCGCCAAGCTCGGCGTCCGCGACCGCGCCCAACTGGTCATCCTCGCCTACGAGACGGGCCTGGTCCTCGCCGGCGGCCGGCGGCCCCCGGAGCAGGGATCATCGAACAGGACTGGACAGAGCCGCCTCCCGAAGTGATGGACATCCGCCGTCCCGTCCGTTCTCGGCTTGTTCCTCAACCTCGGCGGGCCGCCTGGGTGCGGCCAGTGCCGAGCCGGAGGCTGTTCGGATATTCGCTCGTCGACCGGCAGGGCGGGTCGGCAGACTGCTCGTCATGAGCAACTCGTACGCGCAGGCGGTGCTGAGGACGACGGACATCGCCGAGGCACTGCGGGTTGTCGGGCAGCTGCTTGATCTCGCCGATACCGGGGAGCTCGAAGCCGACCTCGAAGCGCTGGTGTCCACGGCCGGCGAGCTGGAGCGGCTGACCGGAGTGATGCCGGACGCTGACTGGTACCCCCGTGGGGCTGACCGGCACGGCTCGTCGTGTGAGGGCGACTCTCCGTCGGATTGCCTCCCTGTCCTCCTGAGCAGATGGTGCGCGGCCCCGGAAGCCGTGGAGGTGTTCTTGGCGGCGGCGGGGGAGGTCCCCGCCCTGGTGCGCTGGGATTTCAGCGGCTGGCCTGAGGCGCCTGATGCCGGCCTCGGCTACGGGGGCGGCAGAGGCGCGTACGTGACACTGTGTGTGAACGCCCGCGACCTCCACCTTGAGGAGCCCTCGACGGACCACACGGTGTACGTCCACGTGAAACAGGTCGAGGCCCGACGTGCGGCCTGGCTGGCGGCGCGAGTCGGCCTGCGGGTCATCGGCGAGTTGCAGATGGCACCCCTGTGAGCCGGGTTGCTACGACAGGGGCGCGGCCGTCGGCGTCCGCGCCGACATCCGGGTGTCGCGGCGGTGCGTCGTCCAGCGGGCGGCTGGGCAGTTCGCGGCGGAGCACCGGGGCGATCTCGGCGAAGAACAGCTCCAGCGTGCCCAGGTAGTCCGCGTCGTCCAGGACCTCGCCGTCCACGTGCAGGTGGAGCAGCTCGTGGCCGAAGTGCGCGTGCTGGCGCAGCACCTTGTCGATGATCTGCTGCGGGCTGCCGACGAGCACCGAGCCGTGCTCGATCCAGTCCTCGACGGTGTCGAAGCGGATCGAGCCGCCGTCGAAGGCCTGGTTGACCTTCAGCCGGGCCTCGAAGACCGGGCGGTAGCGCGCCACCGCCTCCTGCGAGGTGCGCGCGCCGAAGTAGCCCGCGGTGCCCGCTCCGACCAGGGCGCGGGCCGGGTCGTGGCCGTACGCCGCCCAGCGTTCCCGGTAGTGGCGGACGATCGCGGCGTACGGGCCGATGGCGCCGGCGCCGTTGGGGGTGAACAGGGGGTCGCCGTGGCGGGCGGCGAAGTCGGCGGAGTCGGGGTTGCTCCCGGCGCCGTGCCAGATCCGGATCTCCGGCCGGTAGGGGCGCGGCAGCGGTTCGGCGTCCTCCAGCGAGCGGCCGAGCCGGCCCCGCCAGGTGACCTTCTCCTCCCGCCACAGCCGCTGGAACAGCAGGTAGTTCTCCTGGAGCAGCTCCCACTGGTTCTCCCGGGTGACGCCGAACAGGCGGGAGGAGCGCGGGTAGGCGCCCTTGGCCACGATCAGGTCCAGCCGGCCCCCGGCGAGGTGGTCCAGGGTGGCGTAGTCCTCGTAGGCGCGCAGCGGGTCGAGCTGGCCGAGGGTGGTGACGGCGGTGAACAGCCGGATCCGCGAGGTGAGGGCGGCGATGTGGGCGAGCAGGACGGGCGGTGCGCTGGAGACGGCGGGGCGGTCGTGGCGCTCGCCGATGCCGTAGGCGTCGAAGCCCAGCTCCTCGGCGAACACGGCGTAGTCGACGAGTTCGCGGAGCTGGTCGTGATGCGGCTTGGACTGGTCGGGCAGGTGGGGCAGGAGCAGGAAGCGCATGGCGAGTCCCCCTGGTGCGGCGTCGAGTTGACGTGTCAACCCCAGCATGGGCGCGCTGGGTTGACACGTCAACCGACCCGGGGGTTTCAGGAGTCGGGATCCACGGCCTTCAGTCGCGCCGTCAGGGTGGCGGATATGCCGATCAGCTGGTGCTGCTGACGAAGCGTCAGCGGATCGGTGAGCCAGCGGCGGATGTGCGCGGCGCGCCGGGGCAGCGCGGCGGCGACCGCGGCCCGCCCCTGGTCCGTGAGCGTCACCACGGCGCCCCGCCCGCTCTCCGGGCACGGTTCCCGGGTGACCAGGCCGCGGCCGGCCATCCGGGTCAGGTGGTGGTGCAGCCGGCTCTTCTCGAACTGGGTGACACCGCTCAGCTGGTAGGGCCGCAGCCGCCCGTCGGGAGCGGCCAGCAGGGCCTGGAGGATGGCGAGGTCCGGTTCGGACAGGCCGGTCTCCTGCTGGAGCTGCTGGGCGAGGCGGCGCCAGAACAGCACCTGGGTCTCGAAGAAGCCGTTCCAGACCTCGTCCTCGCGCTCGTCCAGCCACTCCGCGCGCCCGTCCGGCCGCCCGGCCCGCTCGCTCCGCCCAGCCTGCTCCGCCTGTTCAGCCATGCTGCCGATGCTATCGACCGCCGGCGTCGCCGACGGAGTGCGGCGACCCCGGGCGGCTGCCGAGCCGCCCTCCACGGCGGGTGAGGGCATCCCGCCCGGGCACCGCAGGAACGCGCGAACCAGGTCCCTCTCCCGCCTGAAGTGACTACGGACGAGCGTTCTTGGCGCTGGGCTGTGTTTTCTGGTTGTAGATCTCCTTGCCATCCGTGTCGTAGGCGTGGACGTAGGGGGCCGGGGCCTTGCCGTTGGGGCCGGTGGAGATGGCCGCCGTGTAAACGAACGCGCCGCCGGCCATGACGGCCGGGTACTGGGTCGGGTCGTCGCCGTAGCTGATGGTGACCTTGGCGACGTCGGGCGTGTAGTGTCCGGCGCCCAGCGAGAGGTGCTGCCCGCCATCGGCCGGCGTGCTGAAGCCGTCGAAGAACTTGATCAGGTGGCCGGCGCCCCACTGATGATCGTTGATGAACGTCGCGGGGACGGACATGCTGGTGCCCTGATCACCCTTCGACTCGCACTGCACGTACTGGCCGGCGGAGTCGACGGCGACGACCACACCGTCCGCGGCCGGCGAGGCGACGGGGGTGCGGACCGCGATCACCGCCTGGTACTTCGAGGCGCCGGAGCCCAGGCAGGAGCCCAGGATCCCGGCGACGGTCCCGGCGTCGATCGGGGACGTCGCCGTGCTGATGGCGGTGGAAGCGGCCGGGGATCGGGGAGAGGCGGACACGGAGGAAGCGTCCGTGGTGGCCGCTCCCTGCTGCGGTTCCGGTGAGCGCTGCGGCTCTGGTGACTGCTGTGTTCCTGGTGACCGGGGCGGTCCCGGTGAGAGCAGCGCGGACGGGAGAGCCAGGCACAGGGCTGCCGCGGCGCAGGCCGCCGTCACGCCCAGGGCGCGCCGGCGGTGTCGGCGGCGGTCGGCGCGTCGGCGGATCTCCGCCGCGGGCAGGGTCGGTGCGGACATGTGCGTGCCGAGCAGCCGCAGCCGGTCGCCGACGTTGTCGTGGACGGGGTCAGACACGGAGCTTTCCTTCCTCGCTGGTCGGGGTAAGGTCGGCGAGCCTGGCCGCGAGCGCGGTCCGGCCGCGGGCGAGGCGGCTCTTGACGGCGCTGACGCTGGAGCCGGTCTCGGCCGCGACCTGCTCGACGGAGAGGTCGCACATGTGGTGCAGGACCAGGGCGCCCCGCTGGGCCTCGGGCAGGCCGCGGAGCGCGGTGACCAGCATCAGGTGTTCCTCGGTGGGTGGCTCGACGGCGGGTGGTTCCTGGCGGTGGCGTGCGGCCAGGTGCAGGCCCCGGGCCAGACGCCGCCAGCGGGAGTGGGCCAGCCGCCGGGCCGTGGTCCGGATCCATGCCTCCGGGGCGTCGTCCGGGTCCAGGGTGCGCCTTCGGTCCCACGCGCGGACGAAGGCCTCCTGGACCACGTCCTGTGCTTCGGACCAGTCGCCGGTTATCGCGTAGAGCTGCCCGGTCAGGCGGGAGAAGGACGCCGCGTAGAACGCGTCGAACTCCTGTGGCGTCATCAAGGGCCCCTCCTACGGGACTGTCCGTCAGTTCGCGGCACGGGCGGCCCGCGAGGAGGCGGTTCCCCGGCCGCGGCGGTGAAGCCGTGCGCCCTGGGCGGGAGCCCCCCGCCCTGTACGCACGAGCGCCGTCCCGGCGTTGCGCCTACGGCCTATGACCTGGATCACGTGTGCGGGGTGCGACCCGCCGGGCGTCGGGAGGCGTACAGGGGGCGCTGGCGTCATCCGGACGCCTGGAGGAAGGACACGGATTCATGCGTATCCGCCCGATCATGCTCGTCGCCGCCACCGCCACCGCCGCGGCCCTCGCGGCCGCGGGGGGAATGGCCACCGCCGCGACCGGTGTCTCCACGCCCGCCCCCACGGCCCACGGCAAGCCCTCCGCCGCTCCCGCCGCCACGGCTTCCGGCAGCGCCTCGGCTGGCGCCTCGGTGGTCTCCGGCAGCGGCCCCGCCGTCACCGGTGCGCCCGCCACCCCGGCCGCTTTCACCGTCACCAGCACGGCGACATCCCCGATCGACGCCGGGACCGTCGCCGAGATCCTGGGCTCCTGCCTGGGCTCCGACGCGTCGCAGTACCAGGCGGTGATCGCGGTCCGCACCCCCGTCGCCTCGGCGGACACCGACGGCGTGGTCGTCGCCGTCGACTCCGCCGGCCAGTACGTGCAGTGCGAGTCGAAGGGTGACCAGGGCGCCAGCAGGTCCGTCCCCGCGACGTTCATCAACGACCGCCTGTGGGGCGCCGGTCACCTGATCGAGTTCTTCGACGGTTTCAGCACGCCGGCCGGTGCGGGACAGTACCTCTCGCTGGGCGCCGGACACTACACGCCCGACGTCGCCAAGGTCACCATCAGCTACGGCGACGACCCGACCCAGTACCCGGCCGTCATGGCCGGCGGCGCGTTCGTCCACACGGCGGGCATCTCCACCGGCCCCAACGGGAAGCCCCCGGCTCCCTACGTCCACGCCTACGACGCGTCCGGCAAGGAGATCTACAACCAGAAGACGCAGCCCAACGTCAAGAACACCGCTCAGTAGGCGTCACTCCAGGCCCCCGGTGGTGGGGCGGCCATCCCAGCGGCAGCGCGGCGCTTGACGTGCGCAGCATTATTCTCCCGGCTTCCAGGCCGGCCGTGCCCTGGGATAGGCCGCCCCACCACCTCGTCACCCGGTCGCACACCCACGGGCAGCCGCCCTCGCGGTGTCAGGGCGCCGGGTCGGATTCCTCGACCAGAGCCCCGCCCTCATCAGACGTGATGGATTCTGCGCGACCTGCACCGAGGGACGGTCAGCCGGGCCAGGTTCCGGTCAGGCGCCGGGTGGTGGTGGCTCCCGCCCTGTCGACGGCGGCTTTGACGACGGCGAAGATCGCGCCTTGCAGGGCCGCGGTGAGGAGGATCTCCCGCCAGGAGCGGTTCTCGTCGGTCGCGTCCGGGGCGTCGTCCTCGTGGCCGAGCATCTTCCATGCCTGCTTGAAGGCCAGGCTTGCGGCCATGCCGCTGATGGCACCGAGGACGAGTCCGACGGGCTTGTAGGCGATCTTGGATGCTTTCACTTGTTCCTCCGGTTGCGGCGCAGGAGCGGGAAGACGGCCAGGGCTACGGCGATGGCCAGCAGCGGGACGCGGTTGGTCCGTGCCCGGCTGGAGGCGGAGGCGGCCTTGTCGCGCACGGCATCCGGGGTCTTCTGGACGACCAGGTGCCCGGCGTGCCGCCACGCCCGTGTCACGACGTCGCCCGCCGGCGCGTCGCTGCCGTGGCTTCCCACGGTGCTCATCGGACGCTTCACCTTCTTCCGCTGCCAGGGGTCCCGAGGCGCGCCTACCCTGCCGCTCGCCGGTCACCCACCTGGGCACCCTCGTAGTCCCTTGGTCCCCTCAGCCGGACCGTCTGACCTCAGTCCAGGCGATGGCGGTCTTCCTCGCTCCATTCCCGGGTGTCCCGCGGCTCGGTATACGGTTCCTCGTCCGCGGGGTGGCCGCCCGCGATCGCGCGCCGGCGCACCATCTCGGCGTCGAACTCCAAGGCCAGCAGGACGGCCAGGTTGGTGATCCACAACCACACCAGGAAGATGATCACGCCCGCGAGCGTGCCGTACGTCTTGTTGTACGAGCCGAAGTTCGCGACGTAGAACGCGAACCCGGTCGAGGCGATCATCCAGATCACCAGCGCCAGGAAGCTGCCCGGGGTCACCCACTTGAAGCCGCGGCCCTTGGCGTTGGGCGCGGCCCAGTACAGCAGCGCGATCATGACCGTGACCAGGACCAGCAGGACGGGCCGGCCGTCCGCGACCACGGTGGTGCCCGTGCACGTGGCGGGAACACCGGAGGCCCCACGCGTGGGCGTCGGCCTTCTTCCCCGCCACGGGGCGGGGGCGGTGACCACGAGACGGGTGTCGGCGTCGACGACTACCTGCACGTTCACGGAGAACCCGTAGGTGCGGCTCGACGCCCCGACGCCCCGGTCGCGGACCGGGACCGGGGTGCCGGGGTGGGTGCCGGGGCCTTGGGGCATCCTGATGACGGCGCCGGCGGTGGCTGGGCGGTCCGGGGTGCCTGGTTCCATCGGGTTGGTCTGGTTGTCGGGGTGGTCGTGTGGGGCAGGTGTGCCATGGGGTGGGGGTTGGGTTGGTGGGTGTCGTCGGTGAGTGGGGTTCCGGTGGACTGGGTGTTGTCTTGGGGCGGTGAGGCCGTAGAGGCCTGGTTCGGCGAGTCCCCGTCCCCGGTGGTGGTCCGCCTGGTGCCGCCGGCCGTGGCGACTGGCTGTGGCGATCGGCCGTTCTGGTCGGTTGGTGCCGGCGTCCGCGTACTTTCGGGGGTGTTGCCGGTCCCCGGGGTGGGGTGGGTCGGGTTGACACATTTCTTCGTATCGAGAATATTAGATGCGTTCCGGGGTTCGGCTCGTGAGAGGGGTGTGCGGTGGATCCGCTGGCCGTTCACAAGGCGCTCGCCAATCCCGCGCGGGCGGAGTTCCTGCTCTGGTTGAAGCATCCCGAGCGGTACTTCGACGAGGAGTACTACCTGGAACGTGGCGTCGGGTTCCATATCGGCGTGTGTGTGACGGAGATCCGGGAGCGTTCCGGGCTTGCGCAGTCGGTGGTGTCCGGCTACCTGCAGATCCTGCGGGATGCGGGGCTGCTGGTGTCGGAGAGGGTCGGCAAGTGGACCTTCTACCGGCGTGACGAGGAGACCATCGCCGCTTTCGCGGCGTACGTGCGCGACGAGCTCTGAACCGTTCCCGTCCGGTGCCGGGGGAGGGGTGTGCCCTTCTCTCGCGGCAAAATTCATCTAACTATCTAGATATGTAGCTCGGAGTGTGCGGGGCGGTGGAGCCGTGCCCGTGGACGGCCGGGCGGTGGAAGGCAGTTATGGGAAAGACCGCTCCTGTCGTTCTGACGCTCTCGTTGGGGGTGTTCGGGATCATCACCACGGAAATGGGCGTGGTCGGTGTCCTGCCCAGGATCTCCGAGGAACTCGGGGTGGCGCCGTCCGCGGCCGGGTGGCTGGTCGGTGTCTTCGCGCTGGTGGTCGCCGTCGTGGGCCCGTTCGTGACGTTGCTGGCCTCGGGCGTGCGGCGTAAGAGCGTCCTGGTGTCGGCGCTCGCGGTGTTCACGGCGTCCAACGCCGTGTACGCGCTCACCGACCGCTTCTCGGTGATGCTCGTCTTTCGGATCGTGCCGGCGGTCTTCCACCCGGTGTTCTTCGCGGTCGCGCTCACCGCGGCCACCCGGCTCGTCCCGCCGGAACGGGTCACCCGGGCCGTCACCACCGTGTTCGCGGGCGTGACGCTCGGGTTCGCCTTCGGGGTGCCGATCACCTCCTACCTCGCCGAACACCTCTCCCTGGCCGCCGCGTTCTGGTTCGGCGCGGGTGCCAATCTGCTCGCCCTGATCGGGGTCCTCGTCCTGTTCCCCGCCATGCCGGCCGAGCGGCGGCTCTCCTACGGCCGCCAGCTGGGCGTCCTGCGGCGTCTGCGGCCCTGGCTGGCGTTGACGGCCGTGGTGTTCGTCTTCGCGGCGATGTTCTCGGTCTACGGCTACTTCGCCGAGTACCTGGAGCGGGTCACCGGGCTGGGCGGGTCGGCGACCGGCGGGCTGCTGATGGCTTTCGGGATCGTGATGGTCCTCGGCAACCTGGTCTTCGGCCGGCTGCTGGAACGTGGCCCGGTCCGGACGGTGACCGTCTTCCCGGTCCTCTACATCCTCCTCTACGCGCTGGTCGGCGCTGTCGGGCCGTGGCCCGCGCCGATGGTCCTGATGGTATTGCTCTGGGGGGCGGTGCACTCGGGAGGGCTCGTGGTGAGTCAGACCTGGCTGGCCCGGGACACCCGGGACGCGCCGGAGTTCGGTAACAGCCTCTTCATCTCCTTCTCCAACCTGGGCATCACCGTCGGCAGCGCGGTGGGCGGCCTGGTGGTGGCGAGCGCCGGGACGCGGCAGCTGCCGTGGGCCGGGGCGGTGTTCGCGCTGGCGGCGCTGGCGGCCGTGCTGGCGCGGCGCAGGATCGGGCCGGAGCCGACCGAGGTGATGGCGGCGTCGGAGCGGTCGGAGCTCGCGGAGCCCGTGGTCGGGAGGGTGCCGTGACCCGGCCGGCCTGCGCGACGGTGGCGGCGTCCCTCCCTCAGCCGGGCGGCCGTCGAGGCGACGCCGCGAACCGATGGAGCACCTGGCGTGTGCCGGCTTCCTCGCCGGTTGTCTCGCTCGGCGCCATCAGCGCTCGGCGCCGCGCCGTGCGGTTCTTCGGATCTGTCATCGCGCGCATGTCCTCGCCCGGCCGGTTGCCCACACACCTGCTGCCGTAACCCGGGCGGGTAGCGCCACTTTGGTCGGTCGTGACCTGGCCGTCGCGGGGGAGTGTGGCTGTGTCTGGGGTGTCGGACGGGGGGTTCAGGTGTCCTGTGGGTGGGGGAGGTCGAGGGTGGCGAGGGCGCCGCCGTCCGGGGTGTTGGTGAAGGTCAGGGTGGCGCCGAGGACCGCGGTGTGGCCGGCGGCGATGGTGAGGCCCAGGCCGTGGCCGTGGCCGCGTTCGGTGGCGCCGGTGCGGAAGCGTTGTGGTCCGTCGGTGAGGAGGTCGTCCGGGAAGCCGGGGCCGTGGTCGCGTACCGTGATCCGGGCGCCGGTGACGGTGACCTCGACGGGTGGTGCGCCGTGTCGGTGGGCGTTGGCCACGAGGTTGGTGACGACGCGTTCCACCCGGCGTGGGTCGGTCGGGACGGTGGCGGGGTTTTCAAGGCGTAGCCGGGTGTGGCCGCCGGCCTGCGCGGCCGCGTGGGTGACGAGGTCGCCGAGGGGAACCTCGTCGATCCGTGCCCGCTCCGCGCCGGCGTCCAGGCGTGAGACCTCCAGCAGGTCCTCGACCAGGCCCCGTAGCGCGAGGACCTGCGTGCGGACCAGGCCCGCCGCCTCGTCGTCCTGCGGGAGTAGGCCCGCGGCTGTGACCAGGCCCATCAGCGGGGTGCGCAATTCGTGGGCGACGTCGGCGGTGAAGCGCTTCTCGGCGGCCAGCCGTGCCTGCAGCGCCGCGGCCATCGCGTCGACGGCCGCCGACATCTCGGTGATCTCGTCGCGGGCCCGGCCCCGTCTGCCGATCCGGGCGTCGAGGTTGCCGTCGGCGATCCGCCGGGCGGTCCGGGAACCCCGGCGCAGCCGTCGGTTCATCCGTTCCGCGACGAGGGCGGCCGCGGGTACGACGACCAGGAGTGCGGCGAGTGCCGCCTTGATCATGCTGCGGTCGAGCAGCTGGAGACTGCGGACCTGGGCTCTCATGTCGGTCCGTACGACGATCACCTTGTCGTCGTCGACCGGTGCGGCGGCCCAGAGCCAGTACCAGTTCGGTGGCTTGACGTCGTACCAGAGCGCGTACGATCCGGGCGTGCGCAGGTCGGCGACGGCCTGCGCCAGAGGTGCCGGCAGGTCGGCCGCGGATTGCAGGTCCGCGAAGTCCGGGCGCTTGCCGGTGCGTGAGAACTCCTTCTGCGCCGCGGCGACCTGCGCGGCGGCGAGTTCTTGCCCGGCCCGCTCACCGCTTTGGGCGGTCGCACGGTGGACGAGCACGCCGATCACGGTGGCGACCGCGCAGCAGGCGAGCGCGACCAGGGCCGCGGCCTTCCATCGCAGGGACCGCGGGTCGAACAGCCGGATGGCCATGGGTCTCAGTTCCGTGGGAGTTTGTAGCCGAAGCCCCGGACGGTCTCGATCCGGTGCGCGCCGATCTTCTTGCGCAGCCGTACCACGCACAGGTCGACGACCCGGGTGTCGCCCTCCCAGCCGTAGTCCCAGACGTCGCGTAGCAGGCGGCGGCGGTCCAGGACCGCGCCGGGGTTCTCGGCGAAGGCCAGCAGCAGGCGCAGTTCGGTGGGCGTCAGCGGGACCGGCCGTCCGTCCAGGCGAACCTCCAGGCCGCGCGGGTCGATGGTCAGGTCGCCGAAGACGAGGAGTTCGGGCGTG
Organism: Kitasatospora putterlickiae; assembly: GCF_039527695.1. Classification (NCBI taxonomy): domain Bacteria; kingdom Bacillati; phylum Actinomycetota; class Actinomycetes; order Kitasatosporales; family Streptomycetaceae; genus Kitasatospora; species Kitasatospora putterlickiae. Next base: position 14,064 of record NZ_BAAAKJ010000314.1, on the reverse strand, counting down.
GAGGGGGTCGTCGGGGGTTGCGGGGGCCGTGCCGGTCCGCCGGTCGCGGCCGGTCCGTCCGGTACAGGTGCGTCCGGAGCCGGTGTGTCCCGTGCGGGCCGCGGGGCGGGAGCGTGGTGGAAGGTGGCGCGGCGCAGCAGGGAGCGGATGCGGGCGACGAGGACGGGGATGTCCACCGGCTTGACCACGTAGTCGTCGGCGCCGGCCTCCAGTCCGGCCACGACGTCGAGGCCGTCGCCCCGGGCGGACATCATCAGGATCGGGGTCAGGCTCTCCTCGCGGATCCGTCGGCACAGGCCGATGCCGTCGAGGCCCGGGAGCATCACGTCCAGGATCAGCACGTCGTGGGCCCCGGCCCGGAACGCCTCCAGGCCGTCGAGCCCGTCCCCGGTGACCTCGACCTCGTAGCCGTAGCGTTCCAGGGCCAGTTGCACCGAGCGGCGGATGACCGCGTCGTCCTCGACGAGCAGTACGCCGACCGGGTCGGGCACACGAATGGCGGGCAAGGGTTCTCCGATGTGTTCGCCCGGGGAGCCGCACTCGTCCGGGCCCGGCGGGTGATCGATCGTAACCGTACGAGGGGCGGGGGCGGCTCTGGGGTCCGGGGTCCGGGGTCCGGGTCCTGGGGGTTCGGGATTCGCGTCGGCCGCGTGGCTGGTCACAGTCGTAGGGACGCCGCGACCGGTAGGTGGTCGCTGCCGGTCGCGGGCAGGGTCCACGCCGCCCGTGGGGTGAGGCCGGATACCAGGATCTGGTCGATCCGGACCAGCGGGAACGACGCGGGCCAGGTGAAACCGAAGCCGTCGCCGGCCTCCCGTTGCGCGGAGCGCAGCGGCCCGGTGAGGGCGTGCAGCGCGGAGTCGTCGACCGAGCCGTTGAAGTCTCCCAGGACCACGATCCGTGTGAGCCGCTCGGCCCGGAGGGCTTCGGCGAGTCTGGCCGCCGCCTCGTTGCGGCTGGCCGTGGCGAAGCCGGTGGTCGGGTACACCCGGACGGAGGCGAGGTGTACCGCGTAGAGCGCCACCGGCCCCTTCGGTGTCCGGACGGTGGCGCGCAGCGCCCTGGTCCAGGGCATGATCTCCACCGGTTCCACGTCCTCGAGCGGGTACCGGCTCCACAGTCCGACACCTTCCCGTATCTGGGAGTAGGGGTGGGTGGCCGCCAGTGCGTGTCGGAAGGTCTCCTGGGCCCGGCTCGCCAGTTCCTCCACCGCCAGGACGTCGGCGCCCGAGGCGGCCAGCGCGCGGGCGGTGCGGCCCGGATCGGGGTTCTCCTCGTTCACGTTGTGGCTCACCACCGTGAAGTCGCCGCCTCCGGATCTCTTGTCGATGAGAGCGGGCCCGAACAGGGCGCTCCACACCAGGGCGGGGACCAGCACGGCGGTCGCCGCCAGGACCGACCGGCGTATCGCCGCGCAGCACAGCAGCAGCAGGATGCCCAGCCCTGACCACGGCAGCACCGTCTGGCAGAGACTGCCGAGGTTGCCGACGGCGTTCGGCAGGTGGGAGCTCAGGGCCAGGGGAGCGGCGCAGAGCAGCGCGGCCACGGCGACCAGCCATCCACGCGGCCGGTGCCGCTCTCGCCGCCCCCGCCCGCCGGGCCGGGCGGCCGCCGCTGGCCCGCCCCCGGGCGGAGTCGTCGGCGGGGCCGTGCCCGTGCCCATGCCCATGCCGACGCCCTCGCCCTCGCTCATGCCGGTACCCATGTCCGTGCCGATGCCCATGCCCGTGTTCACGCCCACTCCCGACGGCCGCCGTCGAGGGCGGGCAGGACCTGCGGCAACTTCTGTCCCAGCGCGTCGACGAGCCGTCCGCTGTTCTCCAACGCCGCCCGCATACCTTCGGTGGGCGTCGTACCGGCGCGCTGGCCCAGCACCACGCCGAGGACGAGCCGGTGTCCCGACCCGGCCCCGCCTTCGGGTACTTCCAGGGCCCACATCAGGTTGCCGCCCGCCGGTGTGCTTGAACCGGTCTTCAGCCCCACCACCCCGGGGCGGTCGAGCAACGTGTTGGTGTTGCGCAACGGTGCCGCGCGGCCCGGCAGGGTGGTGCTGCGCAGGGCGACGGTGGCGCGCAGTGCCGGGTCCTTCATCGCCTCGCGGGCCAGTACCACCTGGTCGGCCGCCGTGGACACGGTCGTGGATTCGATCCCGCTGGATCCGGTGTAGGTCGTCGCGGTCATCCCCAGCCGGGCCGCCTCCGCGTTCATCCGCTGGACGAACGCCTCCTCGCTGCCCGCGTCCCAGCGGGCCAGCAGCCGGGCCACGTTGTTCGCGGACGGGAGCAGCATCACCTCCAGTAGCTTGCGCTGGGTGAGCCGCTGGCCCGCGACCAGGGGGGCCGTCGACTCGCTCGTCGACGCCGACTCGGCCGCCGCCTGGTCGTCCACCGTGATCGTCGGGCCGTCCTCGCCGTCCCGCAGGGGGTGGTCCCGCAGCACGACGTACGCCGTCATCACCTTGGTGACACTCGCGATCGGTACCGGCCGCTGCGGTCCGTTCACCCCCAGGACACCGACCTTCGTCACGGCGACCGCCGACTGTCCTTCCTGCGGCCACGGCAGATCGAGATCGACGACGGGCGCGGGAGCCGGCAACGTCGGCGGTCCTTCGCCCCGGACGGCTCCTTTCCCGGCGGGGCCGGCCGCGGGCCCGTCCGGCAGGGTCGCGGCCATCCCACCGCCGGCGCCCGTGACCAGTACCGCGGCCAGCAGCCACAGCATTTTGCGGCGAGGTGTCCGGCGAGGGTCCGGCGCGGCGTGGGGATCGTGGTCTTCACGTTTCGTCATGGCGGACACGGCTACTGACTCCCGAAGCAGAGGAACACGGAGCCCCGGTGGCACGGATGGTCACCAGGGGTGTGTCCACAGACTCCGCGACGGCTGCTTCGAGCCGGTCGTCGCTCGACTTCCGCGAGCACGCGATCGTGTATCAACCACGTACCGGATGTGCTCGCCGCTCGCCGCCGGCCCCACCAGCCCCGCCGCGCTGAGGCGTACCGCCGCCCGCCGCGTCCCGTCCACCTCCGGCTCGCCGCTGCGCCGGAAGGCGCAGCCCCGCAGGCCCGCAGGCCGCGTCGGCGTGACGATCGGCTGGACGGCACAACCCGACCACCGACCACTGACCACCGCACGCCGACCGCCGCATGCCGTGTGCGTCGTAC
>NZ_BAAAKJ010000314.1:7717-10879 GCF_039527695.1 Kitasatospora putterlickiae | reverse complement strand
CCGCCCCCCCCCCCCCGGCGACGCCCCCCGCCGGTGCCCCCGCCCGCGCGTTCACCGCTTTCCCGGCCCGCCCCCGTGGCTGGGCGGCGGCGGCCCCCGACTGGCAGGCGCTGCGCGCTCGTCTGGGCAGTCGGCTGGTGCTCCCGGCCGACCTCGGCTACGGGACCGCCCGTCTCGGGTACAACGAGCTGAACGACGGCCGGTTCCCCGCCGCCGTGGCCCGATGCGTGTCGGCCGACGACGTGCGGGCCTGCCTGGACGTGGCGCGCGGGCACGGGATCCCGATCGCGGCCCGGGGCGGTGGCCACGGCTACCTGGGCTACAGCGTCCCCGACCAGGGCCTGGTGATCGACCTGCGCGGGATGGCCGACGTCGTCGTGCACCCGGACGGCACCGCGGAGGTCGGCGCCGGTGCCCGGCTGATCGAGGTGTACGCGGCGCTCGCCCGGGCCGGGCGGCTTCTCCCGGCCGGAAGCTGTCCCACCGTAGGAGTCGCCGGGCTGACCCTCGGCGGCGGGATCGGCGTGCTGGCCCGCAAGTACGGGCTCACCTGCGACCGGCTGAGCGCCGCCGAGGTGGTGACCGCCGACTCATCCCTGCTCACCGCCTCGCCCGTTGAGGAGCCCGACCTGTACTGGGCGCTGCGCGGCGGAGGCGGCGGCAACTTCGGCGTGGTCACGCGGTTCGGCTTCGAGACCGCCCCCGCGCCCGACCTGACCGTCTTCGTGCTCCGCTTTCCGGCCGGCTCGGTGACCGAGGTGCTCGGGGCCTGGCAGGAGTGGGTGGACGGGGCGCCGGACGAGCTGTGGGCCAGCTGTCAGGTCTCGGGTGGCGCCCCGCCCAGCTGCCGGATCGTCGGCTGTTACGTGGGCGGTCCGGGCGGCGCCGACCCCCTGCTCGACCAGTTGGTGCAGGCCGCCGGTACCGCCCCGACCGCGCGCACCGTCTCCCCGAGGGACTACCTCGGCGCCATGAAGTTCATGGCCGGCTGTTCGAACGACACCATCGCCCAGTGCCACCCCGTCTCGGAGGGCGGCAGGCTCCCTCGGGCCGGCTTCGTCGCGGTCTCCCGGATGCTGGGCCCGGTGCCACTGGACCCGGCGAGCGTCACGGAACTGATGGCCGGCCGCACCGGCGTCGACCTGCTGCTCGACTCGCTGGGCGGCGCGATCGGCGAGCTCGCCCCCAGCGCCACCGCCTTCCCGCACCGCGAGTCGCTCGCCAGCGCCCAGGTCTACGCCGGCGCCACCCCGGCGACCGAGGACCGGGCCCGCGCCACCGTGGAGGCGATCCGGGACGGGCTGGCCGACCTCGGCGCGCTCGGCGCCTACGTCAACTACATCGACGCCACACTGCCCCGCTGGGGCCGCGCCTACTACGGCCGGAACCTGCCCCGGCTCAAGGCCGTGGCCCGCCGCTACGACCCTGACGGCGTCTTCTCCTTCCCCCAGTCCGTGGCGACAGCCTGACGCAACGCCGGCCGACACCCGCGACCTCCGCCTCGGCGCCCCAGCCCCTGGTCCGGCTCCGGCCGGCGCCCGCGAAGCGGGTGATCGGCGGATTCCGCCGCCCGCCGGTACTCCGAGTGCCGCATCGCTTGTCACCGACCGGGCCGAGCGAGCCCTCCTCGTCCTCACGAGGAGCCGCCCACGGGACATCGAGACACCGAAAGGGTCCGCGGCCCCGTAGCGACTCACCCGCTGTCGGCACGTCTCCATCACGGCTGAGCGGGTTCGTCCGCACCCGCTGGGCGTTCGCGCCCGCCGGCTCACCTGCGGCGGCTTGGGCCGGTTGCGCCGTCCACCCCGAGCCGCCCCCGCTCCGACGTCTGATCAGGCGGAGCCGGGACCGGCACACCGGGGCCGATCAAGCCGCTCCGGTCGGGTCTCGACGGGACGTTGAGCCGATGTCGACCCGGCATGGGTGTCCAGCGTGGTGCTCTGCCGCTGAAGCAACTCGCGCGGGTTCGGCTGTGGCAGCAGCCGCTGCCATGGCAGCGAGCGGGGCGAGGGTGCGCACAGTGCCTCCTCGGGACGGGGGGACGGGCGCGGTACCCGACCCTCCCGCCAGTCCCGGTCACTGCCGTTGAGCCGTCCGGCTGATTGTCAACGGACACACCCAAATCCCTCTCAGTGGACATTTCGTGTCCTTTCCGGCGGAAAGCCGATCTCCCTGGGTGGTATGACGTATCGTCACCCGTTCGGGTCTGGCGATAGTCTCTGGTATCGACGTGGAGGAGGCTGACCGACCAAGGGCGTCGGAGGCGCCTTCTGCTGACGAAGCGCGCGGCACACCGGGCCGGCGAGGAACTGTCCAGACGCAGACGACGTCACTGTGACTGATGCAGGATGGACGGCGAGGACAGTGAGTGAAGCGGTTCGCGAAAAGCGTGATAGGGCAATTCACCATCGCAGCGACCGCCTGTGTGGCGCTCTTCGCCCTGCTGTGGACGCTCGAGGGCTGGGTGCTGGGTGAGCTCGTCGACGGAATGCCTCCCCTCCAGAAATAGCCCGCCTCCGGAGCGGACCTGTCACCCGGGCGGCCGGGGTCGTCGGGCGGCACGGCCGTGCGCGCCATAGCCTCGGTACATGTCCGACGTCACGTCCGCCACGGCCGGTGATCTCCCCGCACCGGCCGAGGGCCTGCTGCTCACGTACTTCCTCACGGTCGGCGACGTCCCTCGCTCACGGGCGTTCTACGCCGACATCCTGAGCGGGACCGTGGTGTTGGAGGAGAACCCCTGCATCGTCAAGGTCGCCAACAGCTGGATCATTATGAACCCGGGCGGCGGGCCCACCGACGACAAACCCGACGTGGTCCTGCGCACGCCGGAGGATCCCAGCACCGTCTCCAGCTTCCTGAACGTACGAGTTGCGGACATCCGTGACTTCTACACCACGGCGAGCGCCAAAGGGGCCGAGTTCCTCACTCCACCCATCGACCGCCGCGCCGAACTGCGTTGCTACATGCGCGATCCGGACGGATACCTCATCGAGGTGGGCCAGGCCACGGGGATGCTCAGGGGCATCCTGGCGCGGACCGACACGGAGCCCTGACGACAGCTCCTCCTCGGGGCGCCGGCGGCAGGGCGGTCTCGGCGGCCGTGCACCGGATCGACGCCGACGCGGCCGCCGGCGCCGAGGGGCCGCACGCCGAAGCGGA
>NZ_BAAAKJ010000314.1:0-7640 GCF_039527695.1 Kitasatospora putterlickiae | reverse complement strand
CAGCCGCCTGTTCACGGTCCTGTTGTTGTTCGTGATGGTGATGGCCTTCGGGTGCGCGGGCGTCTCCTACCCGGCAGGTGACCCGGGCCACCTGCCCTGGTACCTGACCGGGCTCATCGCCGCGGCCGACGTGCTGGCCGCCTACGGCCTCCCGCGTGTCATCATCGCGCTCGCCCACACCGCCCCGGGCCGGGGCGATGTGGGCGGCGTAGGCCGACTCCGCCCCGCCGGCCTTCTCTCTTCCCAGCGGGCCGGTCAGCGGCGGCGGGCAGAAGGCGGGCCGAGGAAGAGGCGGTCCGCGGCGCGGGCCGTGGATCCCGGCCTATTGCTGGTGGCGTCGAACCTGGCCCTTCGGCGGTGCGACACGGGATGCAACGCGCCCAACACGAAGGCCTCGACCGATCCTCGCGTTGCGCCCCTGACCTGCACGAGCCAAGGGGAAACCCTAGAGTGCAACGCGTTGTTGCACCCCGGGGCCCGTGCTACGGGCCGAGCCCGGCCGATGCCGTACCCGCCCCTTGCCCGGCGCTCACCCCGCTCCGGGCCACGGTCGTGCGGAAGGGCCGGTGCGTCACTCTTTCGAGTGGACTCCCCGGCCTGGTGGCCCGGCACCATGGTGGTGCGCCGCGACGTCCACGGGGGCCGGGTGTGGACCGCCATGCCGCAGTGGGTCGTCGACGACACCGCCCGCAAGCAGGGCCTCGCCGACCTCGCGGCAGGGACATGGACCCTCGCCACCACCGCTGGCAGGGCACCGAGGTGCGTTCCCACTTCCTGGCCGGCGAGTGGTTCTCCGTCCACTGCTTCCAGGACGCGACTACCAGGGAACCGCTGCGTTGGTACGTCAACTTCGAACGCCCCCACCAGCGCCACAGCTTCGGCATCGACACCATGGACCTCGCCCTCGACCTGGTCGTCACCCCCGACTTCTCCGGGCACCACTGGAAGGACGAGGAGGAGTACGCGCAGCTGCGCCGCCTCGGGGTGGTCGACGACTACACGGCCGGACGGATCGACCGGGCTCGCGGCCGCGCGATCGGCATGCTGGACGACCGGGCCGGGCCGTTCGCCGTCGGCTGGCCCACCTGGGCACCGGACCCGGCCTGGCCGCTTCCGACCCTGCCGTCCGGCGCCGACGAAGCGACCCCCTCAGCGGTGCCCTACTGGGCGTGACCGCGGCGGTGCGGCCCTGGGCGCCGACTACGCGGCCGCGCCCTTCGGCGGCTCGCCGATGTGCTGGAGCCGGCTGCGGGCGGCGACCCGGTCCTCGCCCGACAGCCCCGCCGGAACCTCGTCCGCCCACACCGCGTGGGCCGCCTGCCGCTCGGCCTCCTCCAGACGCGCCGACTCCGCCGGCACCTCCCCGGCGAGACCATCCCGGGCCGCCTCCAGATCACCGCTGAAGTCCGGCAGCGCGGCCGCCCTGTGCGACAAGTGCGTCACAAGCCGGCCTGACCCGCTCGCCGCGGCGGTCCCGCCCTGGGAGGATCCTCGCGAGGCATCGGGGAGATGCCCGGGACGTGCCCGACAGGGGTGGGATGCCATGAACGTCCGGCGCAGGGACACGGCTCGGTCCTCCGGCGGCTTCCTGTGGTCCCCGAGTGCGGTCGTCGCCCAGCTGGTGTGCGGTCTGATCGTGCTGGCGGGGCTGGGCCTGGTCGTCCTCGGCTTCCGCTCGTTCGTCCTCACGTACGACGAGGTGACCGCCTACCTGCACGCACCGGTGTGCGGCGCGACGGCGGCATCCGGCGCGGACTGTCTGCGGCACGAGACCGGCAGGGTGGCGGAGCGGTCCACCCACGGGAGCCGCGAAGGAACCGTCTACCAACTGGCGGTCGCCAGGGAGACGGTGTCGATCTACGGCGTGTACGACGTCGACGAGGCGTTCTACGACGCCATGCCACCGGGCTCCGCGGTGGAGCTGACGGTCTTCCGGGGCCGGGTGGTCGAGGTTGCCGCAGCCGGACACCGGGCCAGGGCCCCGCAGGTGCCGCTGCGGGCGTGCCTGGAACTGACGGCGCTGGGGTTCCTGGGATCGTCACTGGTCATCCACGGCACGAGGCCGGCCCTGACCCGGCTGGGGCTGGGCAAACCGACCATGGGCCTCTTCCGGATCACGGTCTGCTCCGCCGTCTTCTTCGCCGTCCCCCCGCTCTTCGGCAGCGTGGTGGCGCTGCAGCTCCACGTGCCCCCGGCCGTCGTGCTTCCCCTCGCCGTACTCGGCTGGGCGGGCCTCATGGTCTTCCTGTCCTGGATGATCCGCCACGAATGACGCCGCTGCGGCCGGGGCGCCGCCCCGAACCGCGCCCCGGCGGGCCCGGTGCCGCTCCCGCCCGTCGCGGGCGCGGTGGTGTCGTCGGGCCCGGGCGCCGTTGCCTGGTCCGGTCCGAGGATCCGCCGTAGTGAGGCGAGATGTTCCAGGGCGGTCCGGGCGTGGACGACGGCCGGTGGAGCTCGCCCGCGTCCCGTTTCCCCAGCCGCCCCCGTGCCACCCGGGGCGGGCCCGCGCCCAGCTTCTCCAACAGCTTCCCAGCCTCCTTCTGTATCTGCGGCACCGCCTCCTCCAGTCCCTGCCGGCGCAGGGCCGCCTGCCGGCATGCCTGCGTGCGGTAACGCGCCGGCCTATGCGACGGCGGGCACCGTCAGTACCCGTCCCTGTAGGGGTGCTTGTCCCCTTGGCCGGGCCGGACCCACTCGTACGTCACCCGCCGTGTCCAGGAGCACCGGTTGATGCCGCGCGGGCGCTCGTCGTAGGACTCGGCCGGGCTCGTCGACAGCGCGTTCCAGCGGTCCAGCCGGTACCCGTCGGCCTGGCGGAACGTGAGGGTTCCGCAGGCCTCGCGCAGGTCGGCGAACGTTGTGGACATCTCGACCTCCCGTTGGATCTCCAGGTACAGGCTGCGTCGCGCCGGTTGGGTGGTCTGCTCGGCGAGGTCGCAGAGTGCGGCGACGATCGTTGCCCGTCCATCGGCGAGGATCTCCTCGGCGGTCGGGGGTGGTGGTGGGAGGGGGGTTGTTTGGGGGTGGCTGTGGTGGTGGCTTGGTGGTTGTTGCTGGTCTTGGTGGTCCGGGCCTGGGTGGTGTTTTTCCGGGTGTGGTTCTTGATTATCGGGTGTCGTTGCTGGTGGCGGGCCCGTGATTCGGGTTACTGGAGGGCGCCGGGACAGTCTGTTGTGAGGTGGGTGTTGATGCGGGGCGCCGTCAGGAGGTGGGTGCTGGCGGTCGCGGCCGTCAGGGGTTCGGGGCCGGCGCATCGGGTGGCCCGCCGGCGGGGTAGCGGGATGGCCGGCACTGTCGGGGGGACCTCGCCTTGTGGTGTGCTGTCAGCTGGTCGGGTGGCCGGTCCCGGCGCCGGTGTCCTCAGTCCGCGGCCTCGCAGGGGAGGTGTGTGATGCGGTGCTGAGCGTGAGGCCGGAGTCCGGCGATGGCGAGCCGCCCGGTGAGGAGCAGGGCCACAGCCGCGGGCGCCAGTGCCCAGGCGGGCAGGTCGCCTGGATCGACGTGGCCGGCGAGCAGGGCGCTGCCTGTGGCGGCGCCTGTGGCGGAGCCGAGGTACATGGCGGCCATCTGGAACGCGACGACCGGCATCGCCTGCTCGGGCCGGTCCCCGGTCAGGGCCTGCTGCAGGGTGGGGACGCCGGCCCATCCCGCCGCTCCCCAGCACGCCGCCGCGACGAGCCACACGGCCGGGGAGGTGAAGACCCAGAGGGCGGCGAAGCTCCCGAGCAGCGCGGCGGGCAGGACGATGAGCGGCGCACGGGGCCCGTAGGCGTCCAGGGACCTGCCGACCAGGGCGGAGCCGGCGACTCCGCCGATGCCCCAGGCCCATACCAGCGCGAAGCCCCAGCCCTGGAGTCCCCGGGCCTCGGCCATGGGCAGCAGGTAGGTGTAGAGCCCGAGGCTGGCCACGCCGAGGAGGAACGCGGCAGCGACCCCGGTGAGGGTCCTCGATGACTTCAGCACCGCGAGGGCGGGACCGCGCGAAGCGGGTAGTGGGGGGATCGTGCGCGCCTTGACGGCCAGCGCTCCCATGCCGAGGAGGCCGATGGCGACGACCAGGCCCATCGTCCACCGCCAGTTCAGCTGGTTGCCGATGACCATCCCGACCGGCACTCCGGCGACCGTCCCGGTGGACAGCCCGAAGGTCACCAGGGCCATGGCGCGCCCTCGTTCGTGGTCGGCGGCCATCGCGGCGGCGGCCGCGGTCGCCACCGCGGTGAGCACACCGGCACCGGCGCCCGCGATCGCCCGCGAGGCGAGGAAGACCTCGATCCCCGGCGCGACCGCGGTGATGAGGTTGCCGAGGTTGAACACCCCCAGCGCGATCAGCAGCGCCCTGGCGGTACTCCCGCGGACCAGCGTTCCCGACAGCGACGGCCCGGCCAGGGCGTACGCCGCGGTGAAGCCCGTCACGCCCAGGCCGACCGCCGCGACCGTCGTGGCGAGCGAGTCGGCGATCGAGGGCAGCACTCCGGCGAGGACGTAGGCATCGACACCCAGCGCGATCGCGGCCGCGACAAGGGGCCAGACGTGGCGGATCACGCGTCCTCCTCGGCGGGAGCGGCCTCCTGGTACCCGTTGAGGACCGTGCCGATCAGGCCCGGGAAGCGCGTCTCCAGGTCGTCCTGGCGCAGCCGGATCATGCACTTGCGTCCTTCGGCTCGGACGAACACCACCCCGGATTCGCGCAGCAGGCCGGTGTGGTGCGTGAGCGTCGACCGCGGCAGGTCCGGCCCCAGTTCGACGCTGTCCACCTCGCCGCGCTCCGCGAGCACCCGCACCATCGACAGCCGCAGCGGCTCGCTCAGCGCGAAGAGCACCCGCGGGATCGCGATCTCGTCAACCTCGGGATGCTCGTACACCCGTGACGGCGACATCGGCACCACCTTCAATCGTTCGACTATTTCCGCACGATAATAGTGCGGGAATTCTCGAACGATCAAGTCGGCCGCTCACCCCTCCGAAGCGCCGGGGCCGAGGCGGCCGGCGTTGGCGCGGATCCAACCGCGCGGCCGGGCCGGGGAGAAGGCCGCCCTCTCGGGAGGGGCCGACCCCGGTCTTGAGGCCGTCCGGTACCAGGCACGGCCTGGTCGCCTCGGACGGCAACACCCGGGACCGGCACAAGACGTGGCGGCTGGAGGGCGCGGCCGGGTTGGACGCGGCCGCCGCCGTGCTGGGGATGGTCCGCTCGGAGATGGGCGGCGCCGCCCGGGGCGCGGCTGCTCCGGGGCGCGGCACGCGATGGCCCTCAACGAGGCGATCGCCGCGCCTTCGGCCAGGTCTGGTGGAGGGCGTCGGTGGCGGTGTGGACGGTGGCGGGCACCTGGCTGGCAGGGGTGTCTCGCGTTGTGGCCCGGGGGGTGAGGGCGTGGAGGCGGACCGCCCGGCGGCCGTCGCGGGGGTCGTGGGGGAGGAGGGCGTAGTGGTGGAGCGGGCCGGGGCGGGGGTGACGGGGCGGGGTCGGGGTCGGGGTCGGGGTCGCCGGGTGACGGGGTGCGGTGGGCGGTCAGGTGGTCGGTGACGGCTTCGGTGTGCCGGAGCCGCCGGGGGTGGCGGGCGGGGTCGAGGCGGGCGGGCAGGCGGATCGCGGGGACGGCGAGGCCGACGGGTTCGCGCCGCCCGGCGGCGAGGGCGAGCAGGAGGGAGGCGGTGACGCGGCGTCCGTAGCCGTCGTCCGTAGCCGCCGGTGCCCGCCGGCATCAGGGCGTCCAGTCGCAGGGTGCGGTCGCTGAACGGCTGGAGACAGGCGCCGCGGTCCGCGTGCTCGTTGATCATGTAGGCGGCGGCGTGGGCGAGGGCGAGCGGCAGCCGGCCGAGCGCTTCGAGGAGGTCGCCGGAGCGCGTCCAGGAGGTGGGCGGCGCCGGCGTCGGTGAGCCGCTCGCTCAGGTAGGCGTGGGTCCCGGCGGGCGTAGGTGGCCGGCTGTGGCGGGGCCGTCTCGGGGTTGGTGGCTTCGGCCCCGTAAGGGGGAGGGCCGCCGGGCGGTACTTGCGGTGGATCTTGAAGCCATCCCGCGGCAGGACTGGTGGCGGCTGTGGGCGGCCGGAGACTGGTGGCGATCCGAGAGACCGAGTTCCGCATTGGGGGCGGCATGGTGCTGCGTATTGGACGAAGGACTTCTGTGACGGTGGCGGGTGCGGCCGTGCTGGCGGCGCTCACGCCGGCGACCGCGTTCGCCGGGGACGGTGAGGCGCTGCTGGGCGGGGGGCGGCAGCAACTGCGGTGGGAGCGGTGCGCGCAGGACCAGCCGGCGTCGTTGGAGTGCACCGTGGTGAAGGTGCCGCTGGACTACGCTGATCCGGGCGGCCGGACCATCGGGATCGCGGTGTCCCGGATCCCGGCGGAGAACCCGGCGAAGCGGCGTGGCGTGCTGCTGATGAACCCCGGCGGGCCGGGCGGTGAGGGGCTGACGATGCCGGCCGGGATGGCGCCGCTGCTGGCGGCGCAGGTGCGGGAGCGCTTCGACCTGATCGGCTTCGACCCGCGCGGGGTCGGACGCAGCGCGCCCGTCCACTGCGGCCTGGCGGGGGACGAGCAGGTCCTCAACCACCCTTACTCGGCGGCGGCGTTCGGTCAGGACGTGGCCCGGGCACGGAGCATCGCGGACAAGTGCCAGGCCAAGGCCGGGGACCTGTTGCCGCACCTCACCACCCGCAACACGGCGCGGGACATGGATGCCGTCCGGGCCGCGCTGGGGGAGCGGAGGATCTCCTACCTCGGGCACTCGTACGGCACCTACCTGGGCGCCGTCTACACCCAGATGTTCCCCCGGCGGGCGGACCGCTTCGTCTTCGACAGCGCCCTGGACCCCGCCCTCGTGTGGCGCGGCGTGCTGCGCGGAACGGCCGAGGCCGCCGAACTCGCCTTCACCCGCTGGACCCGGTGGGCCGCCGAGCGGGACGCGGCCTTCGGCCTGGGCGCGACCCCGCAGGCGGTCCGCGCGACGTTCTGGGACCTGGTCGCCCGCGCCGACCGCACGCCGATCACCCTGGAGGGACAGGCGTTCGACGGAGCCGCGATCCGCGGGCAGTACCGGGCCTTCGTCCAGGTCGAGGCCGTCACCCCGTTCATCGTCGCGCTGAAGGCCGCGGCTTCGGGCACTGCGGCCCCGGCCGGCAGTGGTGCCGGTGTCGTGCGGGCCGAGGCTCCCCCGCGGACGCCGGATGTGGACAACGTCGTCTCCGTCGCCTGGTCGGTGCTGTGCGGGGAGGGCAGGGCCTGGCCGCGCGACCCGGAGCAGTACCGCCACGACGCCATCCGCGACCGCGCCGCCCGCCCGCTCGCGGGCGACTTCGGCGCCACCGTTCAGCCCTGCGCCTTCTGGAAGTCCGCCCCGCGTGAAAGGGCCACCGTGGTCGACAACGACGTCCCGGCCCTGATCGTCCAGAACGAGTGGGACCCGCAGACACCGGTGGCGATGGCCCAGGGCATGCGGCGCGCCCTGCACGGCGCCCGTATGGTCACGGTCGCCGGAGGTGAGGGCCATGGCGTGGTGGTGAGCGGCCGTCCGACCTGCGCCGACGCCGATGTCACAAGCTACCTGACGACGGGCCGGATCCCCGCGAAGGACCGCACGTGCAGCTGACCCGTCGTGGGGCGGCCCCGACCCGGCTGGAGCCGGCCTCGTGCAGGCGCCGGCCG
>NZ_BAAAKJ010000313.1:26055-32027 GCF_039527695.1 Kitasatospora putterlickiae | reverse complement strand
CCCGGCGGCCGGTGGTGGCCAGGTACACCATCAGTGGCAGCTGTACGTCGGGGCGGTGTCCTTGACCTGGCCGTCGGTGCCGACGTAGCTCCAGCCGTAGCCGGAGTCGGTGAGGTCCAGCTTGAGCACGCCGTAGTCGCCGCTGATCCGCTTCTGGCTGTTCGGCTGGACCTGCTCGATCGGGTACGGCTCGGCGCCGCCCATCCCGCCGACGATCTCGACGATGCCGTCCGCGGTGGCCCGGCCGTCCGGGTCCTGCGGGGCGAAGCGCTCGTAGTGGTGGTCGTGCCCGTTGAGCACCAGGTCGGCCCTGGCGTCGTAGAGGATCCGCCACACCGGCCGGGAGACCGGGTCGTTGCCGTGTCCGCCCGAGGAGTACAGCGGGTGGTGCCAGTAGGCGGCGACGCACTTCCTGCTGTTGGCCGCCAGGTCGGCCTTCAGCCAGTCGATCTGGGCGCTCTGGTCGAAGGCGTTGGAGTCGAGGGCGACGAAGTGCCAGTTGCCCTCGTCGAAGCTGTACCAGCTCTTGCCCTGCGGGTAGGCGATGGCGCCGAAGTACGACTTGTAGCCGGCCAGCGAGCCGGCGGGGTCGTAGGTCTCGTGGTTGCCCGGCACCGGGTGGGTCTTCGCCTTGAACGCGCCCCAGCTCTTGTCGTAGTAGTCGCGGAAGTCGGCCAGCCTGGCGTCGTCGTACTGGTTGTCACCCATCGTCAGGTAGAAGCGCGGGTTGATCCGCTGGGCCAGCGCGGCGGTCTTCGGGTGCGCGCAGCCGCTGTCCGAGGCGGTGCACTGCGCGGCGATGTCACCGGCCGCGACCACGGTGAACGCCCCGCCCGACGGGCCGGTGGGGGTGGGGCCGGTCGGCGACGGTCCGGCGTCCAGGGCCCCGTACACCTCCAGCTCGAACAGCGAGTAGCCGTACGACGTGCCGCGCGCCGTCCCGTACATCCGGACGTGGCGGCCCTTGCCGGCCAGGCCCGTCCAGTCGTCCGTGCCGCCGTTGCCGGCCTTCTCCTCCGCGATCGCGGTCCAGGTCACCCCGTCCGCCGACACCTCCAGCCGGTACGCCTTCGCGTACGCGGCCTCCCAGCTGAGCTTGACCCGCGAGACGGTGGCGTTCGCCCCGAGGTCCACCCGCAGCCACTGCGGGTCGCTGCCCTCGGCACTCGCCCACCGTGTGGTGGCGCTGCCGTCGAACGCCTTGCCGGCCGCGTAGGACGACCCCTCCGTGGAGGAGGCCGTCGCGGCCTTCCCCCGCGAGATCAGCGGATCGGCCGCCGCTCCCGCCCGCTCGGACCAGCCGAGCACCAGACCGCCGATCAACACCAGCACGGCGGCGAACACGCCGACGTGGACAGGCCTTACCGAAACACCCGGACGCATCCTTGACTCCCCGATCTTGGGAAACGGTGAGAGCTGCGCACCGGTGCGCACCACGCACACGCCCACCGGCGAGGGGAGCGTAGTAGAAAGTAAAGTTTCCTGACAATAGCGCCCGCGCGCCGAACTTCCGTCCGAATCGGGCGACGGGGCTCCCCCCGCGCTCGGGGCGGGCCCAGGCTTCCCGCTTCGCCGAAATTTACCCCCGGGGGTATGGTGGATGTCAGACGGATACCCCACTGGGTATCCTGGAACCGCATGCAGGAGCGATCCACGTGTTCTTCGCCCAGTACTACCTCGACTGCCTCTCCCAGGCCTCCTACCTGGTCGCCGACGAGACCACCGGCCGCGCCGTGGTGATCGACCCGCGCCGGGACATCGACGAGTACGTCGCCGACGCCGAGGCGCACGGGTTCACCGTCGAGGCCGTGATCAACACGCACTTCCACGCCGACTTCCTGGCCGGACACCTGGAACTGGCGGCCCGCACCGGCGCGTGGATCGGCTACGGGCGTCGCGCGGTCACCGAGTACCCGATCCGCGAGCTCGCCGACGGCGAGCGGATCGAGCTGGGCGAGGTCGCCCTGCAGATCATGGAGACCCCCGGGCACACTCCCGAGTCGATCAGCGTCCTGGTGTTCGAGCACTCCGGGGACACCGTCCCCTACGGCGTGCTGACCGGCGACGCGCTGTTCATCGGCGACGTGGGCCGCCCCGACCTGCTGGCCTCGGCGGGCACCACGGCCGAGGAGCTCGGCCGGATGCTGCACCACAGCGTCCAGCACAGGCTGATGGCCCTGCCCGACGAGGTGCGGGTCTTCCCCGCCCACGGCGCCGGCTCGTCCTGCGGCAAGAACCTGTCCACCGAGCGCCAGTCCACCATCGGCGCGCAGCGCGCCACCAACTACGCCTGCGCGCCGATGAGCGAGGAGGACTTCGTCGCGATCGTCACCGCCGGCCAGTCCGCCGCGCCCGGGTACTTCGGCCATGACGCCGCCCTCAACCGGCAGGACCGCGGCCTGTTCGACGCCGCGCTCGCCCACCGCCCGCTGACCGCCGGGGAGTTCGCGGCCCACCGGCGCGACGGGGCGGTGGTGGTCGACGCCCGCAGCCCGCAGGAGTTCGCCGCCGGGCACCTGCGCGGGTCGGTCAACGTCCCCGCCGACGGCCGCTTCGCCGAGCAGGCCGGCGCCGTGCTCGACCCGGACTCCGCGCTGCTCGTCGTCGCGCCGGACGGCCGCGAGGGCGAGATCGTCACCCGCCTCGCCCGGATCGGCTTCGACCGGACCGTCGGCCACCTCGCCGAGCCCGGGACCAGCCTGCCCGCGCTCGCCGAGGACCTCGCCCCCGCCGCCCGCCTCACCGTCGACCAGCTGCGCACCGCGCTCGCCGCCGACCACCCCCCGCTGGTGATCGACGTCCGCACCTGCGGCGAGCGCGCGGAGGGCGCCGTCGAGGGCTCCGTGCACATCCCGCTCAACGAGCTGCCCGGCCGCCTCGCGGAGATCCCGCGGGACCGGTCGCTGGTCGTCCACTGCGCCGGCGGGCACCGGTCCTCCATCGCCGCCAGCCTGCTGCGCCGGCGCGGCCTCGGCGAGGTCGCCGACCTGCTGGGCGGCTACGCCGCCTGGGACGCGGCCGCCTGAGCCGGGCGGGGAGCGCCGCGACATCGCGACGCGGTCGGCCGTCGCCTCCCGCACCCTCGACCGCGCCGGGTTCAAGATCGTGGCCAGCGGCACGCGCCGGTGCACGGCCACGGACGGCGACACGCCGCCGATGGGCGGGACCGGACCGGAGGAAGCCGTTCCCCGCCCTCGCCCGATCCCCTCGCCCCTCGCCCCTCCCCCAGGAATGGAGCACCCCATGGAGTACGGAATCCCCGTCACCCTCGACCTGCCCTTCGCCGAGACCGTCGACCGGGTGCGCGCCGCGCTCGCCGAGCAGGGGTTCGGCGTCCTCACCGAGATCGACGTCCGCGCCACCCTGCGGGCCAAGATCGGCGAGGAGATCGAGGACTACCTGATCCTCGGCGCCTGCAACCCGCCGCTCGCCCACCGCGCGCTCCAGGCGGACCGGCGCATCGGACTGCTGCTGCCGTGCAACGTCGTGGTCCGCGCGGACGGCGGGCGCACGGTCGTCGAGGCGATGGACCCGCAGCTGATGGTCCAGGTCACCGGCGAGCCCGGGCTGCGGGCCGTCGCCGACGAGGCGGCCACCCGGCTGCGCGCCGCGCTGGCCGCGCTCACCGCCTGACCGGCCGGACACGGCAGGAACCTGACGGGGCCCGCCCGGAGCGGGCCCCTCCTTTCGGCCTCCCATATACCCCCACCCGTATTTTCGCGCCCCGTTCGGGCGCAGCAGGAACGGAGCAACCCCGTGAAGCACCAGGACCCCGCCCCGGGCCGGCCGGTCACCACCGCGCCGCCCGGGCCGGCCCCTTCCCCGGGCCCGCTCGGACGGCTCGGCACCTGGTCCGTCCGCCACTTCAAGGCCGTCCTGGCCGGCTGGCTGCTGGTCGTCGTCGGCCTCGGCGCCTTCGCGCCGCAGGTGACCTCGGCGCTGTCCGGGGCCGGCTGGCAGGCCGACGGATCGGAGTCGGTGAAGGTCCGGCAGGTCGCCGAACAGCACTTCGCCGGGAACGCCTCCTCCGCGCTGCAGATCGTGGTCGCCGCCGACCGGCCGGTCAGCGAGCCGGACGTCCAGCAGGTGATCACCCGAGCGGGCGAAATCGCGGCGGCCGACCCCCGGGTCTCCACCGTCGTGGCGCCCCAGCCCGGCGCGACCGTCTCCCCGGACGGCCGGACCGCCGTGCTGCTCGCCGGCGCCAAGGCCTCCCCCGACGACATGGTCCGGGCGGCCGATGACCTCAAGGGCCCGCTGAACGCCCTCTCGGGTGAGGGCGTCGACGTCCACGCCACCGGCGCGTCCGTGCTGTGGAGCGACTTCAACAAGGCCAACCACGACGCCATGATGAAGTCCGAGATCATGTCCTGGCCGGTCACCCTGGCCATCCTGGTGCTCGCCTTCGGCTCCCTGGTGGCCGCCGGCCTGCCGCTGCTGCTCACCATGGCCGGACTCGCCGCCTCGGCCGGCTCGCTGGTCCTCATCAGCCACCTGTTCCCGGTCTCCGTCTGGGCGATGAACTTCGCGATGATGTTCGCCCTCGCCCTCGGCATCGACTACGCGCTGTTCCTGGTGGTCCGTTTCCGCGCCGCCCGGGCGGCGGCCGCCCGCCGGAACCCGGGTCAGGACGGCCGACTCGCCGGTGCCACGGCGGTCGCCGAGACCATGGACACCGCCGGCAAGGCCGTCCTGCTGTCCGGTGCGACCGTCCTGGTCAGCCTGTCCGCCGTGATGCTGGTGCCGTCCCCCGCGTTCCGTTCGATGGCCGGCGGCATCATGCTCGCCGTCCTGTTCGTGCTCGCCGCCACCCTCACCCTGCTGCCCGCCGTCCTCGGCCGGCTCGGCCACCGCGTCGACGCGCTCGCCCTGCCGTGGGTGAAGTCCGGCGGGCACCGCTCGCCGCGCTTCGCCGCCTGGGGCGAGCGGCTGTGGCGGCACCCGCTGCGCTACGGCGCCCTGGCGCTCGCCGCGCTGATCGCGCTGGCCGCGCCCGTCATCGGGCTGCGGACCGCGATGCCCTCCATCACCGTGCTGCCCGAGGACGCCAGCGCCCGCGCCGGCTACACCGCCGTCCAGCAGGCCTTCGGTCCCGGAGCGCCCGGCGCCCTGCAGATCCTCACCCCGACCGAGGGGGCCGCCGGGGTCGCCGCCGACCTCGCCGCCACCCCCGGGATCGCCGGTGTGATGCCCGCGCAACCGGCCGCCGACGGCTCCGGCTGGTCGATCGTCCAGGCCGTGCCCACCGTGGACCCGTCCAGCCCCGACCTGGGCCGCACCGTCGACACGCTGCGCGCGGAGCTGCCGTCCGACACGCTGGTCGGCGGCGCGGCGGTGGAGAACCTGGACCTCCAGCACCTGCTGACCGAGAAGACCCCGCTGGTCATCGGCGTGGTGATGGGCCTCGGCTTCCTGCTGCTGCTGGTCGCCCTGCGCGCCCCGCTGATCGCGGCGCTCGGCACGGCCGCCAGCCTGCTGTCCACCGGCGCGGCGTTCGGCGTCGCCCGGCTGGTCTTCCAGGACGGCCACGGCGCGGGGCTGCTCGGCTTCACGTCGCAGGGCTTCCTGGACGGCTGGGCGCCGGTGTTCTTCTTCGCGATGATCTTCGCCATCGCGATGGACTACACGGTCTTCCTGCTCGCCTCCGCCAAGGAGCACTACGAGCGCACCGGCGATCCGCGTGAGGCCATGGTCGGCGCGCTGGCCCACTCCGGGCGGGTGGTGTTCGCGGCGGCGGGCGTCATGGTCGCGGTGTTCTTCACCTTCGCCCTGTCCGGGCCGCTGCCGCCCAAGGAGATGGGCATCGTGCTCGGCGTCGCCGTCCTCCTGGACGCCGCGCTGGTCCGCCTGGTGCTCCTGCCGGTCCTGCTCCGCCTCACCGGGGCCGCCGCCTGGCGCACGCCCGCCTGGCTGGACCGCGTGCTGCCGAAGATCTCCTTCTCGCACGACTGAGCCCCGCCCGGTCCCGGCCG
>NZ_BAAAKJ010000313.1:22074-26008 GCF_039527695.1 Kitasatospora putterlickiae | reverse complement strand
GGGCCGTGCCGGGGGTTCCCGGCACGGCCCGATCGTGTGCGTGTGCGTGTGCTGGTTCAGCGTCGGCCGAGCAGCTTCGCGAAGAAGCCCCCGCCCTTCCGCGCGTCGCGGTCGCAGGAGCAGCGGTCGGCCTTGGCGACCCCGGCCAGCACCTGGTCGACGTGCATGCCGCACCCCGCGTAAGTGGCCTTGCCGCAGTTCCGGCACGTCGTACGTCGACACATCTCAGGACTCCTCGCATCCGGGTGGAAGAGGGCTTCTTCCTCTCCTCCAGTATACGGGTGGGGGTATTTTTCCCGCTCGAACCCACCAGCTGCGGCCCGATCCGGGCCGGGCCCCCGGCCCGGCCGTACTCGGGCGGCTCGGTTTCGGTTCGATCACGACGCGTCCCTTTGTTCGGCCCTTGGGGGGAGTGTGGTGATTGATCTTGTTGGCGGTGGAAGCGGCGCACTCTCATAATTCCAGCCAGACGCGCGACGCGCGGCCGTGAGAGCCGCAGTCGGGTGCCCATGAGAGGCCCGCGCGCGCCCTTCCTGATCTTCCCTGGGGGAATCCCTTTGTCCGCGCACGATCACGTGCCACCCATCGCCGACCCCGTCCCCGCCGCTACCGCCACTACCGCCACTGGCGCCGGCGCCGGACGGAGGCTGCCGCGCGCCGCGGCCGTGGCGCTGGCCACCACGGGCCTGCTCGCCGTGACGGCGGTCAGCGCCACGGTGACGGTGGCCGTCGGCAGGCCCGAGAGCCGGCCCGCCGTCACGGCGGCGGCCGCGCCGACTTCGGCCGGACCGACCGCGTCGCCCTCGGCCACCGCCACCGCCACCGCTCCGGCGACCGGCGCGCCGTCCCCGTCCACGTCCGCGCCCGTCCCCGCTCCGACGAGCACCGTCCGGGGCACCGTCAGCGGCGGCCGGCACGAGGGCGACCTGCGCTACTTCCTGCTCCCGATCCCCGCGGGCGGCGAGTCCTACGGCCCGGCCGACGGCATGCAGTTGACCGACAAGGAGATGAGCGAGCAGTTCGACGACGGCACGGACATCGTGCGCATCCTCCACCAGCTCGGCTACAAGGACGCCGTCACCCGGACCTACCGCACCGCGGACGGCAAGGCCGAGGTCACCGTCACCCTGCTGCGCTTCACCAGCGCCGCGCAGGCGGAGTTCTTCGCCAAGAACGACACGAGGGACCTCCCCTCGATCGAGATCACCGGCGACCCCGGCGCCCGCGGGTTCGTCGACAAGCCCAAGCACGAGGCCTATTCCGGCTCGATGACCGGCATCTCCACCCAGGGCGACGTGCAGTACACGGTCGACGTCGAGGTGAAGGGCTCCCCGGACAAGGTCCTGCTGAGCGAGCTGATGAAGCGCCAGCGCGACTGGCTGACCTCCGGCCGCTGAGCACCCCTGGCCCTTTCCCGTCTCCCCCTCCCCTGGAGTCCCCGCGTGACCACCGAACCCGTGGCGCCGTCGCCCGTCGACGAGCCGCCGCCCCCTCCCCTCGCCGAGCCCGGCGCCGAGCCGGTCGCCGAGCCCGCGCCCGCCCGGCGCCCGCGCCGTCCGCGCCCGGTCCTGCTGCTGGTCTCCGGGCTGGTGCTCGGGACCGCCGCCGGCGCAGGCGTCGGCTACGCCATCCAGGCGAGCCGCCCGCCGACGCCGCTGCCGCCGATCCAGGTGGCGCTGCCGACGTACCCGTCCGAGGTGCTGGACCCGGCCGTCGCCGCCGCGTCCGCGCCCTCGCCGCTCGCCATCGACGGCGACCTGCGGAAGCTGCTGATCACCGCGCCCAGCGGCAGCGAGCCGGTGGACGGCTACCCGGACACGCCCAGCTGGATCACGGTCGGCGAGCTCGCCGAGCAGAGCGCCGGAACGGTCAGCGCGTTCAACATGCTGAACGTGGGCGGATTCCGGCGCGCGGTTCAGGTGAGCTGGTCGCAGGGCGGTCTGAGGGTCCTGGTCACCCTGACGCAGTACACGGCCGACCATGCCAACTCCGCCGCCGTGAACCGCTCCGCCCTGCGGCCGTTCAGTGCCGACGCCAACGGCGGCTATCAGGTCGACCCCCTGCCGTCGTACTGGGCCGAGACCACCGAGCGGTACTACTCCGGTGTCGCGGTCGCCCAGCGCGGCACCGTGCGAATGGAGGTCCAGGTGTTCGGGACGAAGCCGGTGGACTCCGAGGTCGTGAAGGACCTCGGCAAGCGGCAGTGGGAGCGGCTGGTATGACCGACGGCACGGAGACCGAGCCCCGTCCTGAACTCCCCGAGACCGGGACGGTGACGCCCGTCCAGTCCCGGGAGCCCGGATCCGGCGGTTCCCGCCGACTCCTTCGCGCCGGTGGCGCGACCGTGGCGGCCGCCCTGGTCGGCGTTGGCATCGGGGTCGGCGTCATCGAGGTGCGGTACGACGACCCCCTCACCGTCGCCACCGCTCCGACGGTGACGGCCCCGGCCCCGACCCCGACCCCGACCACCACGCCGTTCGGCGCGAGATCGAACGGCAACCACTTCGGCTCACTGCGCGACCTGCTGCTGCCGATGCCCCAGGGCTTCGAGCCCGGACCGGACGACGGCAACTACGGCAACGACGCCGAGTTGACGGCAGAACAGCTGTCCGCCGAGTTCGACGACGACCTCGTTCCCGTCCCCAAGGACCAGCAGGAGAAGTACCGCCGGCTCTGGGAGGACCTGCACGTCAAGGCCACCGGTGTGCGCACCTACCGGAACCAGAACCTCGTCCTCGGGATCACACTGCACCAGTTCAACCAGCAGGAGGTGCAGAAGATGAACGAGTTCACCGCCCTGTTCACCGGCGACACCGGGCTCTTCCGGCTCGGCCCGGCCGTCCCGGGCCACCCCGAGGCCCACTGCTACCTGCTGCCCGCGCCGCCGTCGGCACCGCTCGACCGGATGGAGTGCTCGGCCGCCCAGGGCGACCTCCTGGTGGTGCTCAGCGCCGAGGGCACGTCACCGCTGCCCAAGGACAAGATCGTCGCCCTCCTGACCCAGCAGCTCGACCGCCTCGCCCGCCCGGGAGCCTCCGTATGACCGCCGACGACAGCGACGCCCCCGCCGGCCTCCCGGAGCCGGACGCCCGGCTCACCGCGCTCGCGACCGGATCACCGACCGACGAGGACCGGGCCGACCACTCGGCCCGGCGCCGCAAGGCCGCGCTGCGGTGGGGCGCCGCCGCCGCGGTGTGCGTGCTGGCCGGGACGGGGAGCGCGCTCGCCGTCACCGCGCCGGACCGCACCGACCTCCCTGGGCTGGCCACCAGGAGCGACGGGCGCTACACCTTCCCCGCGCTGGTCCTGCCGCCACTGCCCTCCGGCAAGGCGGCCCCGGCGGAGAACAAGAGCCGCCACGCGGCGGACCTGCGCCGGCTGCTCCTCCCCGCGCCGGTGGAGGCCGGCGGCTCGCTCACCCCGGCCGCCCTCCCGGCGCCGGGAGCGGGTCCGGGCACGCCCGGAGCCCTCCCCGGCTGGGTCGACTGCCCGGGCGTGGCCGCCGACCAGAAGGACCCGGCGGAGCTTCGCGCGCTCCTGGTCCAGTACGCCTGCCGGGCCGCCACCGTTCGGGAGTGGACCGCCTCCGACGGCACCCGTACCCGGATCCAGCTGCTCGCCTTCGGTTCGCACCAGGAGGCCCGGCCCGTCTTCTCCGCGTTCCGCGACAAGGGCGAACCGAAGGACGGCGACGGCCTCCGGCTGCTCACGCCCCCGCGTTGGGACACCCCGGACATCGTCGACCTCGCGGTCCGCGAGGCCCCGTCCGAAGGTCCCGGCGCCGAATCGCGCTACCGGCTGGCGTACCTGTACCGCGGCGACCTCGTGGGCGTCGTCACCATGACCAACCCCGGGGGCGTGCCCGCCGCCGCGTTCCGGCAGGTGGTCACCCTCCAGTCCGACCTGCTCGCCTGAGCCAGGGCCGGGACGGAAG
>NZ_BAAAKJ010000313.1:20222-22064 GCF_039527695.1 Kitasatospora putterlickiae | reverse complement strand
TGCGCTACGGGCGCTTGCGGACCAGCGTGATGCCGTCGGCCACCGCCAGCAGGGAGATCTCCACCCGTTCGTCGGTGTGCAGCGCGGCGTTCAGCTCCCGGACGCCGAGGGTGTCGGCGTCCTGGTGGGACGGGTCCGCCACCCGGCCGAAAAACAGCGTGTTGTCCACCACAAGCAACCCGCCCGGCCGCAGCAGAGCCAGGGAATCCTCGTAGTAGCGCGGGTAGTTGACCTTGTCGGCGTCGATGAAGACCAGGTCGAAGGAGTCCGGGCCGCGCTCCGCCGCCAGCTTCGCCAGGGTCTCCACGGCGTCCCCGATCCGCAGCTCGATCCGGTCCGCCACCCCCGCGCGCTCCCAGTAGTCGGCGCCGATCGCGGGCCAGCGGTCGGTGATGTCGCAGGTCACCAGCGTCCCGGCGGGCGGCAGGGCGCGGGCCATGCAGAGGGTGCTGTAACCGGTGAAGGTACCGATCTCCAGGATCGTCCGCGCGCCGGTCAACCCGACGAGCAGCGCCAGCAGTTGCCCCTCCTCGGCCATCACCTGCATCGCCTCGCCGGCCGGCAGCCCGGCGGTCTCGGCGCGCAGTTCGGCGAGCAGCGGTTCGTCCCGCAGCGAGACGTGCCGGATGTAGTCGAGCAGCTCATCGGTGGCTGCCACCTGCTGGGCCATGGGACTCCTCAATCGAACGGGTCGGAAGGGCGAAGGGGCGAAGGGTTCAGGGCGTCGAAGGGTCGGACGGGCGCAGGTCCGGATGCGTCCGGCACGTCGGAGCGGGCCGCCGCCCGCCGCCGGGCGTCACGAGCCGACCCGCTGCGGATCAGGGCGGCCGGGCCCGACCGGCCTGCCCGCGCCGTGCCGGTGGGCCCTGGCCGGCCCGCCGCACTTCGCCTGCGCCGACCGCTCGGGGTAGCCCTCCGCCAGCGCCCGCTCCCGCGCGTAGGCCCTCAGCAGGTGGTCCAGGTGGTAGCGGCCGCCGCCGCGGGCCCGCACCAGGTGCGCGTCGGCCAGTGCCTCCAGCACGGCCTCGGCCGCCGACGGCGCGCAGTCCAGCAGCGCGGCCAGCGCGGTGGCGTCCACGTCCTCCGCGCCCACCGCGCCGAGCAGCCGCAGCGCCGCCGCCGGATCGGGCAGCTCGGGCGCCACCTGCGCGTCCTCGCGCAGCGCGCGGTAGCCGGCCTCCAGACCGGCGCGCACCCCCAGGTCGCCGATCCGCAGCTCGTCCAGCAGCCGGGGCGCTCCCGCCAGCCGCCGGGCCAGCGTGTCGAGGTCCCAGTGCGGGCGGCCCAGGAAGCGGGCGCCGACGATGCGCACCGCCAGCGGCAGGCCCGAGCAGTACCGCACCACCGCCCGGGCGGCGCGCGGCTCCGCCTCCGGCTGGCGGCGGCCGACGATCGAGCCGAGCAGGTCCAGCGAGGCCGCCTCGTCCAACGCGGTGAGGGTGACGATGTGGGCGCCGTCCAGGTCGGCCAGCCGGTCGCGGCTGGTGACGAGCGTCCGGCTGTCCGGGCAGCCGGGGACCAGCGGGCGCACCTGCGCGGCGCTGCGGGCGTCCTCCAGCACCACCAGGACCCGGCGGTCGGCGGTGATCGAGCGGTAGAGCAGGGCGGCCTCCTCCTCGGTGGGCGGCACCTCCGCCTCGGGCACCCCGAGGTCCACCAGGAACCGGGTGAGGACCTCGATCGGCTCGGCCGGGTGGTCCCGCCCGCCGAGGTCGGCGTACAGCTGGCCGTTGCCGAACCGTTCCCGCACGGTGTGGGCCACGTGCAGGGCCAGCGCGCTCTTGCCGACCCCGCCGGCGCCGGTGACCACGGTGACCGTGGCGGCGCCGCCCGGTAAGGCGT
>NZ_BAAAKJ010000313.1:15718-20142 GCF_039527695.1 Kitasatospora putterlickiae | reverse complement strand
CGAGCCGCCGCCCTCGCCGCCCAGCAGGTCGTCCGCGGCCAGGATCCGGCGCTGCATCTCGCGCAGCTCGCTGCCCGGCTCCGCCCCGAGCTGGTCGATCAGCGCGGTCCGGGTCAGCTGGAACTGGTTCAGCGCCTCGGACTGCCGGCCGGCCCGGAACAGCGCCAGCATCAGCCGGCTGACCAGTGCCTCACGCAGCGGGCTCGCCTGGACCTCGCGCCACAGCTCGGGCAGGATCTCGTTGTGCCGGCGCAGCGCGAGGTCGGCGTCCAGCCGCGACTCCAGGGTCTGCAGGCGCAGTTCCTGCAGGTAGCGGCCCTCCACGTCGCGCAGTCCGCGCGAGGGGACGTCCACCAGCGGGTCGCCGCGCCACAGCGCCAGCGCCGCCGTGTACTCGACCGAGGCGCGCTCCAGCTCGCCCGCCCGCAGGTGCGCGGCGGCCCGGTTGCGGTGCGCGGTGAAGCGGCCCAGATCGGTCTCGTCCTCGGCCAGTTCGATCAGGTACCCCGGCGCCCGGGTCCGGATCCGCCGTCCGGCGACCGCGCCCAGGACCTGGCGAAGTCTCATCACATAGGTGCGCACCGTCGCGGACGCGCTCGGCGGCGGTCCGCCGTCCCAGACCGCCGCGGCGATCCGGTCCATCGACACCACGTGGTTGGCGTTGATCAACAGGAGCGTCAGCACCACCCGCTGGCGCGGGGCCGACACCGCGCACTCGCGCCCGTCCACCTGAACGGAGAGCGGTCCGAGCATCCTGAACTGCACGAGTGGCCTCGTTTCCTGGCACAGGGAGATAGCGCCCGCCGGAGCGGCGACCGGACTCACCCGACGGTCGCGCTCGGTATCAATAGGATGACGCAAATGAATGTATGGGGGCGCCCAATCGTCCACAACCGGTTCCCGGGATGCCCCCGCCGCGGATCACGGAAACGAGCCATTTCTGACTGATCGTTAGGATCCGGGTTTGCGGTGATCGAACACCAGCCATGCATGACAGGTCGGCCCTCGGTCGCGACCGGCCCTCCTGAGCTGGCTTGACATCTGTTCATCACGCGTTCGCACTCCGCGCGGGAAGCCCGCCCCACCGCGCCCGCCCCGTCCGCTCCCACCGGAAGGAACCACCCCGGCATGACACTCCCCGAAACCCTCGACGGCCTCTGGTGCCGGCGCTTCGAACCGGCGCCGGCCGGCGCCCACCGACTGGTCTGCTTCCCCCACGCCGGGGGATCCGCGGCGTTCTTCCGCCCGCTCGCCGCCGCGATGAGCCCGCGGGCCGAGGTCGTCGCGGTGCAGTACCCCGGGCGCCAGGACCGCCGCCTGGAACCGGTCGTCGACGACATCCCCCGCCTCGCCGACGGGATCACGGCGGCGCTCGCCCCCTGGACCGACGCCCCGTTGACCCTGTTCGGCCACAGCATGGGCGCCCTGGTCGCGTTCGAGGTCGCGCTGCGCCTGGAACGGGCCGGCCACCCGCCCGCCCGGCTCCTCGTCAGCGGCCGCTCCGCCCCGACCGGGCCGGCCGGGGTCCCGATCGATCCCACCGACGACGAACTGGTCGCCGACATCAAGAGGCTGGACGGCACCGAGGCCTGGATGCTGGAGGACCCGGAGCTGCTGGAGATGATCCTGCCGGCCGTGCGCGCCGACTACCGGGCGGTCGCCCGCTACCGGGGCGGTCCGGACGCCGTCCTCTCCTCGCCGATCAGCGCCCTGCTCGGCGACAGCGACCCGCGCGCCGCGGTCGACGACGTCCGCCGCTGGGCCGCCCACACGACGGGCGGGTTCGACCTCACCGTCTTCCCCGGCGGCCACTTCTACCTGGTCGACCGGGCCGCCGAGGTCATCGACCTGCTCCGCACCCGCCTCGGCTAGGGACCAGCCGTCAGGCCCCCGCCGTCCGCGCGTGCTTCGCGAGGCGGGGGCGGGGTTCCCGGCCGGCTCTCGGGCCCGGGGCCCCGCCCCCGCACACGCGCTTCCGGCCACCGCGCCGGTGCGGCGTGGCCGCGACAGGGCCCCGAAGGGCACGTCCCGAGGTCCGCCCGCGCACCTCGGCGGTGACCGGAGGGCGGACCGGACCGCGTCGGAGCGTGCCCCTCCGGGCACGTCCCGCCGGCGGCCCGGGCCCGACTCGCCGGTCCGGTTCGGGCCCGCCGCGGCTCAGACCGGGGTGAGCCCGGCGGCCTCGGCGAGCAGGCGGTAGGAGTCCAGCAGCTCCGCCCGGTCGTAGGTGCTGGTGGTGAGCAGGAACTCGTCGGCGCCGGAACGCTCCACGAGGGCCGTGAGCGCGGCGACGGCCTGCTCCGGGGTGCCGGCGAGGTGGCCGGTGCGGGCCTGCTCGAAGGCGGTGCGCTCACGCGGGGTCATCGGCCGGGCCAGGACCTCCCCGGCGGGCTCCAGCGGGGAGAACTCGCCATGGGTCCGGCTGTGGGCGGTCGACCAGGCCTCCGGGACGAGCAGCGCGCGGGCCCGCTCCTCGGTCGGCGCGACGGCGACCGTCCCGGAGACGACCACGTAGGGCCGCCCGGCCCGGGCGGAGGGGCGGAAGCGCGCCCGGTAGCGGTCGATCGCCGCCAGCATCGCCTCCTCCCCGCGCACCGCCGCGATCACCAGCGGCAGTCCCGCCTCGGCGGCCACGTCCGCGCCCGCGCCGGTGGCGAGCACGAACGCGGGGACGTCCAGGCCCTCGGCGGGGCGGGCGCGCACGCCCCCGGGGCGGACCGCGGCCGGGTCGAACCAGGAGAGCAGTTCGGCGAGTTGCCCGGGAAAGCGGTCCGCGGCGTCCTTCTCCCGGCCCAGGGCCCGGCGCACGCCGTCCGTGAAACCCACCGACCGGCCCACGCCCATGTCGATCCGGCCCGGGAACAGCGCCGCGAGGACGCCGAACTGCTCGGCGACGACGAGGGGCTGGTGGTTGGGGAGCATCACCCCGCCGGTGCCGACCCGGATCCGGGAGGTGGCGGCGGCCACGGCGGCGGCCAGCACCGTCGGCGCCGAACCGGCCACCCCCGGCACGCCGTGGTGCTCGGAGACCCAGAACCGGTGGTAGCCGAGCCGTTCGGCCTCCACCGCGAACGCGACGGTGTCCCGCAGCGCCTGGGCGGGCTCCTCCCCCCGGCGGGTCCGGGAACGGTCCAGTACGGAGAGGCGGAGGGCGGGCGCGGCGGTCACTCCGGTGCCAACGGCCGCCCGGGCCACCGTCATTCCCGGAAATCCGATTGCGGGCGGCGACGACTCCTGTTAGCAATGTGACATGCTACAGACCTCCCGGATCGCGCTCCGCGCCCGTCACGACGGCGACGTCCCCGTTCTCCACACCGAGCTCTACGACGACGTCGTCACCCGGTCACGGGCCGACGGCCGCCCCTGGCGGCCGATCACCCCCGGCTCCCCGGAATCCCCGTACGAGGTGCACCCCGGCGACGACACGGCCGCCTGCTTCTCGGTGGTGGACCTCGCGTCCGGCGAACTGGCCGGAGAGGCGTTGCTGTGGGGCGTCGACGGCCACCAGCGGCGCGCCCACCTCGGCCTGGCGCTGCGGCCCGGGTTCCGCGGGCGCGGTCTGGCCGGCGAGATCGTGCGGCTGCTCTGCCACTACGGCTTCACGGTGCGCGGGCTGCACCGGCTGCAGGTCGAGACGCTGGCCGACAACCTGCCGATGATCAAGGCCGCCACCGGAGCGGGGTTCGTGCTGGAGGGCACGCTGCGCCGGGCGACCTGGGCGTACGGGACGTTCGCGGACGAGGTGGTGCTCGGGCTGCTGGCCTCGGAGTGGACCGGCGAGCAGGTGCCGCCCGACGGCCCCGCCCGGGTCTGAGGTCCGCCGCCGCCGTCAGCCGGGGCCGAGGCCGAACCAGTGCTCGGCGAGCGCCTCCAGGCTGTCGGTCCCCGGGGGCGGCGGCACCTCCCGCAGGTACCAGGGCAGGTTGCTGTAGACGTGCAGCAGCGTGTACGCCATGGCCGCACGAGGGTCGACGGCGCGTCCGTACCCCGCCGCGAAGCGCGCCATCAGCCCGGGTTCGGCCCGGGTGACGAAGACCCCGACGCCGACGAAGTCGTAGGCCGGGTCGCCGATCATCGCGGGCTCGAAGTCGAACAGGCCGGAGAGCCGCCCGGCGGCCTGGTCGAACAGCAGGTGCTGGCGCATGAACTCGGTGTGCAGCAGCCCGCGTTCGGGCTCGCGCGGCAGCCCGGCGGCGTCCAGGAAGCCGGGGATCCGCTCCAGCCAGGCGTCCGGCAGACCGCGCTCGCGCTGGCGCCCGACGGCTGCGGCGCGCCGCCGGTCGGTGAAGGCGCCCCAGTCGCCGGGGCCGAGCACCTCGGCGAGCGGCCCCGGGTCGAGCGCGTGCAGCGCCGCCAGGTCCTCGCCGGGTTCGGCGACCAGTGGGACGGTGTTGAGGAAGAGCCCGTACACCTCGGTGCCGCCG
>NZ_BAAAKJ010000313.1:1964-15671 GCF_039527695.1 Kitasatospora putterlickiae | reverse complement strand
GTACCGCCAGCCGTCGCCGTACTCCCCCGCGTCGTAGGGCTCGGGCGTCGGAACCGGCAGCCGCCCGGCGTGGTGGGCGAGCACCCGGGCCTCGGCGACGCCGTCCGCGGCGGAGGCCTTGGGGTAGAGCTTGAGCACGTGCGCGTCGCCGACCGCGTACACCGGCTGCGAGCCCCCGGCGAACCGTTCCAGGGGCAGCCCGCCCAGCCCCAGCCGGGCGCAGAGGTCCGCCGCCCCCGGACGCATGACCGCCTCGTCGGACAGGACGGTGTCCCACTGTTCGTCGGTCTCGACCAAGGGCAGCATGCCGGGGAGGTTAGGTCGTGGCCGATCGGGCGGCAAGCGGTTTTCCGCCGGGGGCGCCGGCCCGGTGGCGGGTCCGGTAGGCGCGGGGGGTGGTGCCGGTGAGGCGGGCGAAGTGCGGGCGCAGGGCGGCGGGAGACGCGAAACCGGTGCGGACTGCGATCGCCTCGACCGGTTCGTCGGTCCCTTCGAGCAGCTCCCGGGCCCGCTGGAGGCGCAGCCGGAGCAGGTAGCGCGGGGCGCTGAGGCCGGTGCGGGCCAGGAAGCGCCGGTTGAGGCTGCTGACGCTGACACCCGCGTGGGCGGCGATGTCGGCGGGGGCGAGCGGCAGGTGGAGGCTGCGCTCCAGCCACTCCAGGGTCGCGTCGAGGCCGCTGCTGTCGGCGAGGGTGCGGTCGATCACCTCGGCCACCCGTTCGGCGTGGACCGTCAGGGGGCTGAGCAGTTCCCGGCAGGTCCGGCCGGCGATCCGCTCGCCGTGGTCCTCGGCCAGCAGCCGCAGGCAGACGTCCAGCCCGCCGAACACCCCGCCGGAGGTGCGGAAGGGGCCGTCGGCGACCAGCGTGCCCCCGGGGTCGACCTCGACGCGGGGGTACCGTCGGGCGAGCTCCCCGGTGTGCCGCCAGGCCGTCGTCGCACGGCGGCCGTCCAGCAGGCCGGTGGCGGCGAGGGTGAGCACGCCGGTGCCGCAGGCGCCGATCCGGGCGCCGCGAGCGGCGGCGGCGCCGATCGCGTCGAGCAGTGCCGGCTCCGGGCGGGCGCCGTCCTCGCCGTGGGCGGGCAGCAGCAGGACGTCCGCCTCGGCCGCGTCGGCGAGGCCGTACGGGAGCACGGCGGCGGGCGCGGGCGCGCCGAGTCGGACGGCGTCGGAGCCGCCGACGGCACAGAGCCGGACGTCGTAGTCGACGCCGGGGTGCGCGCGGGCGGCGGTGTCGAAGACGAGTCCGGGCGTGGTGAGGTGGTGGCCGGGCAGGCCGTCGAGGGCGAGCACGGCGATCATGGGCATGGCGGCAGCCTAATCCGGGGGTGGGAGCGGTCAGGGGCGGGGGCCCGGCGCACCGGCGGCGCGGCGCGCCGGTGCGCGGTGCGCCGGGCAGGCGTGCGGTCAGTCGCCGTACGCCCGGAGGGTGGCCCGGATCCAGTCCGCGTAGGCGGGCACGTTGGTGTAGAGCCCGGGACCGGTGGAGCAGGTCGGGTCGGTGTCACCGTCCCCGGAGGTGGTCCCGACCAGCTCCCAGCGGCCGCCCCGGCCGTGCTGGATCTGCGGGCCGCCGGAGTCCCCGACGCAGGCCATCGCACCGGGAACCGGGCTCACCGTGCAGAGCCGGGACAGGCCGGCGCGCCCCGGCGCGCACTCGTTGACGTCGCCGATGCGGGTGTCCAGCTCCTGCAGGCGCTTGGCGAAGACGGCCTTGGTGACGTCGGTGGTGTCGGCGGTGGTGCCGAAGCCCAGCAGCCTGGTCGGCGTCCCCGGGGCACCGGCCCGGGCGGCGATCGGGATCGGCCGCTGCGGCGCGGCGCGGTCGAGGCGGACGAGCGCGAGGTCGTCCTGGTTCGCCCCGGCCGCCGCGCCCAGCGTGTAGCCGGGGTGGGTGACGGTCCGCTGGATGCCGCGCACGGTGCCGCCGCTGGTGCGCTTGTCCGAGCCGATGCGCACGACGCCGTCGGGGCGCACCAGTGAGGTGTCCACGCAGTGGGCGGCGGTGAGCACCCAGCGGGGGTGGATCAGGGCCGCGCCGCACACGCCGTCGTCGAGGCCGGCCTCGGGGGCGGTCATCGGGATCGAGGCCATGAAGGGGTAGCGCTCGGTGGCCGTCCGGCCGTTGACGATCGCCCCGGCGGGTCCGGTCAGGGTCGCGACGCAGGCCGCGGCGGCGAGGGCGACGGTGGCGGCGCGCGCCGCGTGGCGGGACCGGGAGGCGTTTCGGGACACGGGTGCTCCATTCGTTCGCGGGCGTGCGCAAGCACCCCCGGGGATGGTGGAACCGGCCGCCGGATGGCCGTTGACCTGCGGCGTCGGTACGTCCCATCCTTCGCCGCCACCCCCCGGGGCCGACAGCGGCGGCGATGTCGTCGTGAGTTAAATTCTGGACATGCCCGTGATCGCCGCCCTGCTGCTCGACGGGGTGCCCGGGCATCACGTCACCACCCCGGCCCTCTGCTTCGGCACCGCCGACCGCTGCCATCCGTGGGTCTCCTACGAGGTGCGGCTCTGCGCCGCGCCGGGGTTCCGGTCGACCGGCGGGCCGTCGTCCTTCGGCCTGGCAACGCCGTGGGGACTGGACGGCCTGGAGGGGCTGGCCGAAGCCGACACGGTCCTGGTGCCGGGCCACCCGGAGCGGCCCGGCGGTCCGCCGCCCGAGGTGGTCGGGGCGCTGCGAGCGGCCGCCGCCCGGGGGTGCCGGATCGGGGCGTTCGGCGCGGGGACGTTCACGCTGGCCGCCGCCGGTCTGCTGGACGGCCGCCGGGCCACGACCACGCCCGGGATGGCCGCCGGGCTGGCCCGGCGCCATCCCCTGATCGCGGTGGAACCGGACGGGGAGGTGGTGGCGGACGGGCCGTTCCACACCGCCGCCGGGGTGCTGGGCGGGGTCGACCTCTGTCTACGGCTGATCACCCTGGACCACGGGGGGACGGTGGCCGTCGAGACGGAGCGGCAGCTGTTCCTCGACCTGCCCGCCGACCACGGGGAGGGACCCGACGCGCCGGTGTCCGGCGCGACGGTGACCGGCGACACCCTCGGGCCCACCCTCGACTGGCTGGAGGCCCGGCTCGACCGGCCGCTGACCCTGGACGACATCGCCGCCCACGCCGGGCTCACCGTCCGGGGGCTGAGCCGCCGGTTCCGGGCGGAGACCGGTCTGCCGCCGCTGCAGTACCTGCTGCGCGTCCGGATCCAGTGGGCGCAGCGCCTGCTGGAGCGCGGCGACGAGCCGGTGGCGAGGATCGCCGCCCGCACCGGTCTGGGCACACCGGCCAATCTCCGCCACCACTTCCAGCGGTACACCGGGACGACGCCGAGCGTGTACCGGGCGGCGTTCCGGTCGATGGTGGACTCGCTGACCCGGCCGGAGGACGGTCCGGCGGAGCGGGGCTGACGCTCGCCCGGACGACCGGGCGGCTCGGGCGGGGGCCGCGCGGCCGGGTCAGCCGCGCGGCAGGACGAGGGACTGGACCTCGGGGAGCTCGCGCCAGTCGCTGGAGACGATCGTCGCGCGGGCGCGGGCGAGCTGTTCGGCGCGGGCGCGGGCCTGGTCGGCGGTGGGGTCGGTGTTGCTGATGGCGGGGGCGACGTTGTGGGCGTCGGTCATCGTCAGCAGGTAGTGGTTGGTGTCGTACCAGGTGGTGTCGACGCCGTTCACGTAGGTGGCGGCGTCGCCGTCGAAGACCACGAACCAGGGGCGGATCGAGGTCTCGCCGTACCGGGTGCGCGGGTCCCCGCTCGCCGCGCCGAGCACGGTGGGGAACATCCGGGCCTCGCCGATCCGGCCGGCGGCGGCCAGGTCGCGCAGATGCCGCCCGTACTCGACGTCGGTGTGCAGGGTGTCGAACGGGTTGTCCAGCTCGACGGTGCCGGGGATCACGTACACCAGCGCGCGGCCGGCCAGCGCCGACCTGGTCGGCCAGTTGCCGGCGCGGACGGCGTCGTCGAGGGTCGGGTAGGAGCCGCCGCCCGGCTTGGCGAGCACCTCGGCCGGGCGCAGCGCGGCGGAGCCGAGGTGGGCGGCGATCAGCGCGTCGAGCCGGGCGGGGCCCATGCCGAGGCTCCCGGAGAAGCCCGGCTTGAGCTCCAGCTTGATCACCAGCGGCCCGGCGCCGGGGTGGGCGCCGAGCCAGATCCGCACGTCGTCCAGGCAGGCGTCCAGGTTCTTGTCGGCGCTGCCGGAGTAGAGCTGGGCGGGCGTGGTGGCGCTGACGCAGTTGTTGGTGTTGCCGAGCGGGTTGGAGTGGCTGACCTTCCACTCCTTGGTGATGACGTTCGGCCAGGCGTCCAGTTCGATCATCCCGGTGCCGGTGTCCAGGCCCTGGGCGAGGTAGCCGAAGGCGGCCGGGTCGTAGGTGTTGTGCAGGCCGACGGTGGTCGCGGAGGCGAACGGGAGCCCGCCCGGGGTGGCGCCGGCGGCGGCCCGCGCGGTGCCGCCGGGCAGGGTGGCGGCGGCCGCGACGAGCAGGCCGGCGGTGAGGGTGCCGATGAGGGTGCGGCGGACGGTCACGGTGTCAGTCCCCTGGTCAGTGCGCCTGCTGGTCGGCGCGCCTTCGGCGGTGGCTTCCGCCGGTGCAGAGCATGACCCGGCCGGCCGTCGGCCCGGTGAAAAGGACATAACAAGTTCGTGACCGTCAGCTTCCGTCCCGTCACCGGCCGGAGCCGCCCTTACGGCGGCCCGCCCCCCGCGCCGTCAGAACACGGACCAGCCGGTGGCCGTCGTCAGGGCGTCCAGGGCGGCGACGCCGAGCACCGAGTTGCCCGCGGCGTCCAGGCCCGGGCTCCAGGCGCAGACCGCGCCCCGGCCGGGCAGGACCGCGAGCACGCCGCCGCCCACCCCGCTCTTGCCGGGCAGGCCCACCCGGTAGGCGAACTCGCCTGCCGCGTCATAGGTGCCGCAGGTGAGCAGCACGGCGTTGATCCGCTTGGCCTCGCTGCGCGACAGCAGGCGCGAGCCGTCGGCCCGCAGACCGTGGCGGGCGAGGAAGAGGCCGGCCAGCGCCAGGTCGCGGCAGTCGGCCTCGATCGCGCAGTGCGCGTAGTAGTGGGCGAGCACGTCCTCGACCGGGTTGCGCAGGTTGCCGTAGCCCGCCATGAAGTGCGCCATCGCCGCGTTGCGGTGGCCGTGCTCGGCCTCGGAGGCGGCCACCGCGCGGTTCACGTCGACGGCCGGGTCGCCGGACTCCGCGCGCAGCAGGTCCAGGACGGCGCCGGCCGCGTCGCCGGTGAGCTCCAGCAGGCGGTCCGTCACCACGAGGGCGCCGGCGTTGATGAAGGGGTTGCGCGGGATGCCGTGCTCGGTCTCCAGCTGGACCAGCGAGTTGAACGGGTTGCCGGAGGGCTCGCGGCCCACGCCGCTCCACAGGGCGTCCCCGCCCTCGGCGAGCGCCAGGGCGAGGGTGAACAGCTTGGACACCGACTGGATGGAGAACGGCCGCCGCCAGTCCCCCGCGCCGAGGACCCGGCCGTCCACGGTGGCGATCGCCATGCCGAAGGCCGTCGGGTCGGCCTCGGCGAGTGCCGGGATGTAGTCGGCGACCCGGCCGCGCAGCGGCGAGCGCACGGCCGCCGCCATGGCGTCGCGCACCAGTGCGTTCAGGTCGTCCGTATCGTCCCTGTCGTGCGTGTGGTCGGTGTGGTCGGTGTGTCGCGTGTCGTGCGTGTTGTTCACCGCGCCATTGTCCTCGCCGCCGGCCCGCGGCGGGCGGGTGGCGGGCCGAACGGTTCCGGTGGAACGCTCGGCCCCGTTCCGATTCGCTCGTCCGTGCGGCTTTGACGGATCGTTACCCCGAACGCCGCACCCGGAGGTCCGGTCCCGGTGGCGACGCCGCTACCCTGTGCTCCGCAGCGGAACGGCCGCCCGGCCGCCCCGCTCTCGCTGGGGGCGATTGTGGTCGAACGTCTGGTGCTGGATCTCCACGCCGACGGCCGGATGTCCGTGACGGAGTGGCCGCCGGGAGCAGGGGTCCCGGCTCCCTCCGTCGACGCCGGATGGCTGCGCAGGCCCCTGGACGACTCGGCCCTGGAGAACCTGCGCTGGTACCTGGAGGACTACCTCCGGACCCCGTTCGGGGCCTACGGCGAACGCGGCCCGCACCTCGCCCGCCAGCTCCCCGGCTGGGGCGCGCGGCTCCTCTCCGCGCTGCTCGGCGACGGCCCCGGCCGCACCGCCTACCTCCGGGCGCGGGCCCGGGCCCGGGTCCGCGGCGCCGCGCTGGAACTCGTGCTGCGTTCGGACTCCGCGCCGCTGCTCGCCCTGCCCTGGGAGCTGATGACGGATCCGGGGCACCCGGTGCCGCCGGTGCTCGACGACGTCCTGGTGACCCGCTGCCCGTCGGCCGCCGATCCCTTCGACGCCGTCACCGAGGCGGGCGGTTCCCGGCTGCGGGTGCTGCTGGTGGTCACCCCGCCGGACGGCGCCGGTGCGCGCACGACGGCCCTCCCCCTGCTGCGGCGACTCGGACCGGGCCGCGACGCGGTCGAACTCCAGGTGCTGCGCCCGCCGACGCTCGCCGGCCTCGGCGAGACGCTGCGCGAGGCCCGGGAGCGGGGCCGGCCGTTCCAGATCGTGCACTTCGACGGGCCCGGCGCACTCCCCGAGCGGTCCGCCCCGGGACACGACCTCCACGGCGGGCTGCTGTTCGAGCGGCCGGACGGCGGCGCGGAACCGGTGCCGGTCCAGCGTGTCGCCCGGCTGCTGGCCGCGGCCGGGGTCCCGCTGGTGGTCCTGAGCACCGGCCGCTCGGCGAACCCGGCCGGAGAACCCGAGGCCGCGGCGGCCCTGCGGCTGCTGGAGGAGGGCGCCGCCGCCGTGCTCGCCCTGCCGTACGGCCTGTCCGGGGAGGCCGCCGCCGGGTTCCTGGCCACGGTCTACGAACGGCTGCGCCTCGGTGACCGCATCGCGTCGGCGGTGGCGGCCGGCCGCCGGCGGCTCGCCGAACAGGATCAGCGCGTCTCCCCCAAGGGCCCGCTGCCGCTGGCCGACTGGACGGTCCCGGCCCTCTACCGCCGCAGCGAACTCGCGTTCCCCGGCCTGCGGGACGAACGGACCGAGCGGGCCGTCCGGCAGCCCGTCCGGCAGCCCGTCCGGTCGGACGGCCCACCGGCCCCGGCCGCCGACTCCCCGGCCGCCCGGGGCGGCCTGGACGGCCTGGAGGGCCTCGCCCCCGTCGGGGAGTTCGTCGGGCGGGACGGGCTGCTGCTCGACCTGGACGCGGCGGCCCGGCTGCACCGCGTGGTGGTCCTGCACGGCCCCGCGGGCGTCGGCAAGACCGAGCTGGCCAAGGCCTTCGGCCGGTGGTGGCGGGACACCGGCGCGGTGGACGGACCGGAGTCCGTGGTCCTGCACTCCTTCGCCCCGGGGCCGGCCTCGTTCGCCCTGGCCGGGGTGGTCGACCGGATCGGCCACCGACTGTTCGACGCCGAGGAGTTCGACCCGCTCACACCGGCCGGGCGCCGGAAGGCCGTGGAGGAGGCGCTCGACGCCGGGGAGGTGCTGCTGATCTGGGACGGCGTCGAGTCCCCGCGCACGGGGCACGGCCCGGCCGGTGCCACGCCCGCCCCGAGCGAGGAGGAGCGCGCCGAACTCCTGGCCTTCCTCGACCGCGTGACCGGGCGCGGTCGGGGCGCGGTGGTGCTCACCAGCCGGACCCCGGAGGACTGGCTGGGCCCCGGCCCGCTGCGGATCGAGGTGCCGGGCCTGGCGCCGGACGAGGCCGTCGCGTACGCCGACCGGCTGCTCGCCACCGACCCGGACACCGTCCGCAAGCGCGGGCTGCGGGTGTTCGGGCAGCTGCTGGAGTGGCCGGACGGGCACCCGTTGACCCTGCGGCTGGTCCTGTCCTCGCTCGACGCCCACGAACCGTGGCACACCCTGGACACCCTGGCCCGGTCCGCGGCCGGCGCGGAGCCGCGGACGGCGGACGCGGCGTTCACGGCCGCCGCCGCCCACACGCTGGCCCTGCTCCCCGCCGCCGACCGGCGGGCGCTGGCGGCCGTCACGCTCTTCCACGGAACCGTCGACGCCACCGTGCTCGCCCTGCTCTCCCGCCAGCCGCTCGCCCCCGAGCGCTTCCGGGAGCGCGGCACCGAGGACTGGCGGCGGCTGCTGGAACGGGCGGCCGGCCTCGGCCTGCTCACGGCCGTGAACGGCACCGCCTACCGGATCCACCCGGCGATCGCGGCCGTCCTCACCGACCGGTGGCGCGCGGAGGAGCCGGAGTTCACCAAGCGGCACGCGGCCGCGGTGCGGGCGCTGCTCGGTGCCCAGGTCGACTTCTGCCTGCTGCTCAGCCGCGAACTGCTCGGCGGAAGCGCCGAGTTCGCCCTGACCGCACTGGACCTCCAGCGGCGGACCATCGGCGCGCTGCTCGACCGCGCCGTCGAGGACGGCCACTGGCCGCAGGCCCGGGCGCTCGTCCGGCCGCTCCACGCCTACTGGAGCGCCCACGGCCTGGAGACCGAGGCACGCGGCTGGACCGAGCGGGTACGGACCGCCGTGGAGGGTCCCGAGGGCGCCCCGCCGGGGGCCGACACCCCGGCCGGCGCGCTCTGGCTGTCCGTGGTCGGCGCCGAGGCCCGGCGCCTGCTGCGGGCGGGCCGCACGGAGGAGGCCGAACGGGCGCTGCGGGAGATCCACCACGCCGTCGACCAGCGGGAACCGGACGCCGACCAGCTCGACGACCTCGCGGACGGCTACCAGCAACTCGGCCGGATCGCGGTGGACCGGGGCGGGTTCGCCGAGGCCGAGCGGTGGTACCTGCACGGGCTCGCCCTCCTGGAGCGGCTCGGCGACGCCCACGGCGTCGCGATCGGCCACCACCAGCTGGCGGTGATCGCCCACCGGCTCGACCGGCCGGACGACGCCGAGCGGCGCACCCGGACGGCGCTCGACGCCTTCGAGCGCCTCGGCGAGTCCCAGCGGGCGGCGGTCTGCCGGCACCAGCTCGGCGTCCTCGCCCAGGAACAGGGCGGCTTCGAGGAGGCCTACCTCTGGTTCGGGCGCGCGCTGGCCTCCGCCGACCGGTCGGCCGACCTGCCCTTCGCGACGGACCTCCGCCACCGGCTGGCCGCCGTCGCCGCCGAACTGGGGCGCCTCGCCGCGGCCGAGAAGTGGTGCGAGGAGGCGCTGGCCCTCGCCGAGGAGTCCGGCAGCCTGCCCGACACCGCGCGCGGCTACCACCGGCTGGGCGTCCTTGCGACGGCCCAGGAGCGGTTCGAGCAGGCCGAGTCCTGGCACCTGAAGGCGCTGGGGATCCGGCAGGACCTCGGCGACCGGCACGGTACGGCCGCCAGCCAGCACCAGCTGGGCGTCGTCGCCGCCGGGCTCGGCGACCTGGCCGGGGCCGAGGCCTGGTACGCGCGGGCGCTGGCGCTCCGGGAGGAGCTGGGCGACCAGGCGGGGGTCTCGGTCGGACACCACCAGCTCGGGCTGGCCGCCCAGAACGGGGGCCGGCCGGCGGACGCCGAGGCCCGCTACCGCAAGGCGCTGGACGTCTCGCACCGGATCGGCGACACCCCGGGGCTGGCGCGGACGTTCGGCCAGTTCGGGCTGTTCGCGGCGGAGCAGGGCCGCCCGCGCGAGGCGATGGAGTGGCTGGTCCGCAGCATCACCTGCTTCGAGGAGTTCCCGCATCCCATGACCTGGCCGAGCGTGGTCAAACTCGGCCTCCTGGCGCGCGACCTCGGGCCACGGGCCGTCGAGCGCGCCTGGCGCTCGGTCACCGGCCGCCGCCTGCCGGACGCCGTGCGGGACCACGTCGGCGGCTGACCGGCCGCCGGCGTCAGCCGGGCCCCTCCCCGAGGAGGACGCGGCGGATCCGGGCGAGGGTCCGCGCGTCGCGGGCCGTGATGAACGGCAGGGCGTTGCCGCCGGCGAGGCGGAAGGGCGTGCCGGCGAGCGTGGCGTGGGCACCGCCCGCCTCGGCGACCAGGAGCAGACCGGCCGCGTGGTCCCAGGCGTTCTCCCAGCCGAACACGGTCGCGTCCAGGGTGCCGCGGGCGATCGCCAGGTACTCCAGCCCGGCCGAGCCCGCGCACGGGCGCGTCCGCAGGACCTCGGCGCCCGCGTCCTCCGTCCGCAGGCGGAGCAGCGCGCGCTTCGTCGCGGGGGTGGTGTGGTGCGGATAGGAGGCGGCGATCTCCAGCGGTGCGCCCTCGGCCGGCGAGCCCGCGTGGAGCGGGACGCCGTCCAGGCGGGCGCCGCCGCCCCG
Organism: Kitasatospora putterlickiae; assembly: GCF_039527695.1. Lineage (NCBI taxonomy): Bacteria > Bacillati > Actinomycetota > Actinomycetes > Kitasatosporales > Streptomycetaceae > Kitasatospora > Kitasatospora putterlickiae. The sequence goes on along the minus strand of NZ_BAAAKJ010000313.1, from coordinate 5,453 downwards.
GAGGGCCGTCGCCATCTGGTCGCGGACCGGGGCGTACGTCCAGGAGGCCAGCAGCTCGCCGTGGTGCGCGAGGGCGACCAGGGTGCAGAACCCCTCGTCGCCGCGGACGAAGGTGCGGGTGCCGTCGATCGGGTCGACGATCCAGACCGGGCGGTCGCCGGCCAGTTCCGCGTACCGGCCCGGGTCGGCGGCGACGCCCTCCTCCCCCACCACGACCGAGCCGGGGAGCAGCGCCGTCAGGGCCGCCGTCAGATGCGCCTCGGCGCCACGGTCGGCGACGGTCACCAGGTCGTGGGGGCCGTTCTTCTCGGCCACCTGGTCGGCGGTCAGCGCGCGGAAGCGCGGCATGATCTCGTCGGCCGAGGCCCGCCGGACCGCCTCCTCCACCGCACCCAGGCAGTCCGCGGCGAATCGTTCCTCGATCATCCGTCCATCACACCACAGCTTCGCCGCCGCGGTTTCCCGACCGAACAGCCGGACGGTTCGGCAGGCCTGACACGCCCTCGTCCGCCATCCCGGCCCACCCGGCGCGAGGGCGTGGCGCACAGTGGAGGTGCGCATACGCACCATAGGATTCGGTCCACTCGATTCCGCCCGGGTGAAGCGCACGCACCGCCCCGGTCGGGACCCCGCCGTCCGCAAGGAGGAGCGTCATGCCGAAGCCCACCGCCACGATCACGGTGAACGCCAAGGACAAGAAGGTCGAACGGATCAAGCGGTTCCTCGAACTCAGCGACTACGAGGTCAAGGTGATCGTCGATCCGAAGGCCACGGACACCCTGGTGACGGTCGGCACGACTCCGCTCAAGAACCCCACGCTGGCGCAGATCGCGGCCGCGCTGGACCTGTTGCTCCCCAGGAAGCGTTCGGCGTACGACCTCGTCGTGATCGGAGGAGGCCCGGCCGGTCTGGCCGCGGCGATCAACGCCCGCAGCCTCTACGACCTCACCACGCTCGTCATCGAGCAGTACGCCCCCGGCGGAACGGCCGCCACGGCGGTCAACCAGATCGACAACTACCTCGGGTTCGACGAGGGGATCGCCGCCGAGGACCTGTGCCATCGGGCCGTCCTCCAGGCGAAGAAGTTCGGGGCCGAGTGGCTTCCGAGCTACAGCGTGTCGGCCTTCAAGCCCAGTGACGACCCGAAGACCACGAAGCACGAGATCACCGCGACCAACCCGGACGACCCCAACGCGCCCGTGTCGGTGACCGCCTCACTGGTCCTGCTCGCCACCGGTCTCGTCCCGCGCAAGCTCACCCAGCCCACCGCCGCCGCCTTCGAGGACGAGGGCGTCTACTACTACGCCCTGCCCGCGGACGCGGAGGGCGTGACGGCGAAGGACACGATCCTGGTGATCGGCGGCGGCGACTCGGCCGGACGGGCCGCGCTCATGTTCTCCGCCAAGGGCGCGAAGGTCGTCATGCTGATCCGCAAGACCTTGACCACCGACATGCTCAAGGTGATCTCCGACCAGATCACGGCCGACAAGAACATCACCGTCGTGGAAGGGACCGAGGCCAAGGAGTTCAAGGCCGCCACCGGCCCGAACGCGAAGCTGACGGTCACCACCACCAAGAGCGCGTCGTACACCGTCGCCGCCGTCTACGCCCTCATCAGCGCCGACCCCCGGACCAAGTGGATCGAGGACGCGGGCATCACCGTCGTCCGCAAGGACCCGGCCGACCCGGCCGGCCTCGTCGCCACCGGCCTGGACATCTTCTACGACGACATCAGGAACGGGACGTTCGACAGCAAGAAGCACGCGAACGAGCTCAAGCACCTGACCGACATGGGCACCAACAAGCCCGGCGTCTTCGCGGCCGGCGACGTCCGCTTCCGTGCCGAACGCCGCATCGCCACCGCCGCCGGCGAGGGCACGGAGGCCGCCCTGTCCATGCACAACTTCCTGAAGGCCAACCCCAAGGTCCTCGACGCCGAGGTGGGCCGGGCGGCCCCCGCCTACTACCTGGCCTGACCCCCGGCCCTCGTTCGGGAGGTGTCCCCGGGGGCGCCTCCCGCCGAGGGCCGGCGTTGCGCGCGCCGGAATCGTCAGACCCGCCCGACGGCGCAGTGGTCGCGGGCTTCGGCCAGGGCGGCGGCGAGGGCCTCGGGGCGGCGGGTGGAGAGGTAGACGTAGGGGCAGAGCAGGGAGGGTTCGGCGACCTCGACGCGGACCGCGCGCGGGAGGTAGCCGCGGATGAGCAGGCGGGCCCGGGGGCCGGCCAGCCGGGTGCGCCAGGCGAAGGCGGCGTCCTGGCCGAGGACCTCGACCGCGCCGACGTGTTCACCGCGCAGCACGACGGGTCCGGCCACCAGGACGCCGTCGCAGACCCGGATCCGCACCGCGCCGTAGCCGTTCAGCGCCGGGGCCACGAGCGCCAGCAGCAGGGCGCCGCAGGCCAGGGCCGGCAGCGGGCCGAGCGGGAGCAGCGCGGCCGCGAGCGCGCCGGCGGCCGTCAGGGCCGCCAGCCACCAGTGCGGCGGGACGGAGAGTCGTTCGTCGTAGATCACCACATCCCGGATGCTGCCACGCCGCGGGCCGCTCCCCGCACCCGGGCCGCCCGGGCGCGGCTCAGGCCTTGTCGCACCAGGAGAAGGCGGCGATCCGCCAGCCCTCGGGAGTGCGGACGAACTGGAAGGTCTTCGTCCCGTCGACCGCGAACCTCCGGCCGTCGAGGGTCCCGCGCTTGCGGTACTCGCCGATGCGCGAGGCGACGTCGCCCGCGATCTCGGTCCGTTCGGAGGTCTCCCACTCCGAGAAGCCGGTCAGCCGCCCTTCGCTCAGCAGCCGTTCGCGCGGCTCGATGAACTCCTCGACGGTGTAGACCGTGAAGGCGGGGGCGGTGCAGACGATCACTCCCTGCGGAAGCATCAGCCGCCGGAGCCGGGCCACGTCGGCGGCCGTGCCGCCGCGGTTGTCGAACGCGCCGAAGAACTCTGCGGTCAGCCGGTCGATCTCGGTCTTGGACATGGGCCCGACGGTAGCACCGGGGACGGAACCGGTCCGCTGTTCGATGAAATGTCACACCGTCAAGCGGCCCGACGGCCCCGGGTGTTCCGCGGGTGACGATGTCGCGCCCCTATGGTGAACGCCGGGGGCTGGCTAGCATGAACATGCCGTCGAACAGGAATCCGCCGACCCTCAACGGGAGGAGCCCATCATGAGCGCACAGGTCCTGGAGATCCGCGACGCCGGCCTGCTGGACATCGACGAGGAGAACATCGCCTTCGAGGACGAGTTCGACGCGGACCTCGCCCCGGTGGCGTGTCTCGACGACCCGTGGGTGACCTACGTCCCCACCCGCTTCGAGTGCGGGTTCAACTCCTGACCACCACCGGGCGGTCCGAGTAGGGAGGTGACCGCCGGGCGGGCGAACGCGCGGCGGTCACGATCGCGGGAGGGTGGCACAGCGATGACGCCGGCGGCACCGCCGGGCCGGGAGCCCGGCCCCGGAACGGCCGAGGACCTGCGGTCCCGGATCGCGGCC
>NZ_BAAAKJ010000313.1:553-1911 GCF_039527695.1 Kitasatospora putterlickiae | reverse complement strand
CTGCCGCAGAGCCCGGTGCTGCTGGTCCTCACCGACGGCGGCACCCCGTGGCCCGCGCGGCGCCGGCTGCACGCCGGCGACGGCTGGCTGTACCTGCACGATCCGGCGATGCCGGCCCTCGCCCACGGCTGGAAGCTGCACCTCTCCGCCCGCCCCGAGCACCTCGCGGAGCTGGTCGACCTGGTGCTCCCCGTCCTGCTCCGGTACACCTGCGACGCCAAGTTCGCCGCCGACGCCGCCGTGCTGGGGCGGCTCAACTCCGGGCTGCGCGGCGCCGCGGCCGTCGGCAAGGCGGTCACGGTCTACCCGGCGCCGGGCGGAACCGAGGCGCTGGCGGCCGAGTTGGCCGAGGTGCTGGCGGGCCGGCCCGGGCCCCGGGTGGTCAGCGACCGGCGGCTGCGGGCGGACGCCCCCGTCTACTACCGGTACGGACCCTTCCGGGCCGACGGCGACGACCCGGATCTCGTCATGACCGGCCCCGCCGGGGAGGCCTTCCCCGGCCTCGCCGACGGCGCCTACCGCCAACCGCCGTGGGCGGCCGACCCGTTCGCCGCCCGCGCACCGCGCCGGGAGGCGACCACCCGGGTCGGTGACGGCCGCTACCGGATCACCGCCGGGATCAGCCGCTCGCCGGGCGGGCACGTCTACCGCGCCGTCGAACTCGCCACCGGACGGGCAGTGGTGGTCAAGCAGGCCCGCGCCTTCGTCGCCGAGGACCCGTCCGGCACCGACGCGCGCGGCCGGCTCCGGCACGAGCGGCGGGTGCTCGCCGCGCTCGACGGGGTGCCCGGGGTGCCCAGGCTGGTCGACTACTTCCGGCACGGCGAGGACGAGTACCTGGTCGGCACCGCCGTCGGCCCGCGTGACCTGCGCCGCGACGTCCTCGCGGCGGGCCCCTACCCGACCGGCGGCGGGGGCACGGCCGGCCGGGACTGGTGGGCGCTGGCCCGCCGGCTGCTGGCCGTACTCGACGGCGTGCACGCGCGCGGCGTGGTCGTGTGCGACCTCAAACCCGCCAATGCCGTACCGGACGGCTCGGGCGGCTGCTCGCTGGTCGACTTCGGCGTCAGCGCCCTCGCCGGCGAGCGGCCCGCGGGCGCCACCCGGGGCTACGGCCTGCCCAGCGCCGCCCAGGCGCGACCCGCCGACGACTACTACGCGCTCGGCGCCACCCTGCACTGGGCCGCCACCGGACTCGACCCCGTGGTGATCGACCCGGACCCGGCCGTCAACTGCGAGCGCACCCTCGCCTGCCTGGCCGCCGCCCTGCCCGGAGGCGAAGCGGCGGACGCGGTGGTGACGGTGGTGGCCGGCCTGCTGAGCCTCGACGCCGGGGAGCGGGCCACGGCCGCCGCCGC
>NZ_BAAAKJ010000313.1:0-525 GCF_039527695.1 Kitasatospora putterlickiae | reverse complement strand
CCGGGCCGCCGGTCCGGACCGGCGGCCTCCGGCGGTGACCGGGGACCTGCTCGGCGAGGCCGTCCGGCACACCCTCGCCCGCTGCGTCCGGATGGCCCACGAACTGGTGGACACCGACCCGCGGGCAGGGCGGGCGCGCGCCCTGCTGTCGCTCTACGACGGCGCCGCCGGGCTCGGCCTCGAACTGCTCCAGCACCCGGACCGGCCGGAGGTCCGCACGGCGGCCACCGCCCTCGCCCGGTGGACGGCCGCCCACCCCGCCCTCGGCCGGCTCGGCCCCGGACTGTACGACGGCCGGGCCGGCGTCGACCTGTTCCTCGCCCACGCCGCCCACCTGCTCGGCACCGAACCACCCGCTGCCACGAGCGGACCGCCCGGCGACGGCCTCCCGGCCGACCAGGTCTCCGGCGCCGCCGGGGTCGGCACCGCCCGGCTGCTGCTGGCCCGCTCGGCCCGCGCCGACGGCCGCCCGGAGCAGGCCGAACGGCACCTGGCCGTCGCCGCCGGGTGCGGCCGGCGGCTGGC